>NZ_CVTO01000095.1:4882-17579 GCF_900004715.1 Pseudomonas sp. 24 E 13 | reverse complement strand
CAAGCCTGCGTTCGGCCAGCGTGGTTTAACGGGGCGCCTGAGATCAAGATCAAAAGCCAGATCAAGATCAGGAGCGGCTCGCTTCGCATCGTGGTTACGGTTGGGCGCTGCTGAGTTGTGTAGATACCTATGCCTCGATGAGGGTGTGTCAGCTACAGATAAGCTGGCTGACACACCGCTATCGGGGGCAAGCCCCCTCCCACATTTGGATCTTTACCTATTCGGGCATCAACTGCTGGCGACACTCCAGCACCAGCCGCGCGCCGCCCAGTTCGCTGGTGGCCACGTCCAGCTTGAAGCCGTGCAGGTTGATGATCGCCGCGACAATCGACAGGCCCAGGCCGAAACCGCCTTGCTGATCACTCTCATCGACCCGATAGAAGCGCTGGAACACCGACGCCCGTTCGGCCGCAGGAATCCCCGGCCCGGAGTCGAGCGCTTCGATCCGTGTGCTGCCCACATCATTGACCGCGCGCAGGATCACCTTGCCGCCCGGCGGGGTGAACTTGATCGAATTGCTCAGCAGGTTGGCCAGGGCCTCGAACAGCAGGGCGCGGTCGCCGGTGATCCAGGGCAGTGAGTCCGGGGTCTGCAGCAGCAGTTCCAGCTCGCCTTCCTCGGCCAGGGGCAGGTAGAAGTCATGCAGCTCGCGCAACAGTGGCAGTGGGTCCATCAGCAAGAAACCCGAACGCCGCTGGTGGTCTTCCAGTTCCGAAATCCGCAGCAGGCCGCGAAAACGCGCCATCAGTGTGTCAGTTTCGGCAATCGCGTCATCGAGCTTTACCGCATGGGCCGAGTCTTCCTCCGCTTGTTGCTTGATGCGGTAAAGCTGCGCACGCAAGCGCGTCAGTGGGGTGCGCAGATCGTGGGCGATGTTGTCGCACACGCCCTTGACCTCGTTCATCAGCTTCTCGATGCGGTCGAGCATGGCGTTGACGATGGCCGCGAGCATGTCCAGCTCATCGCGCCGGTTCGACAGCGGCAAGCGGTGCGTCAGGTCGCCGGCGACGATGGCCTCGGCGCTCGCCTGAATGCCGCGAATGCGCCGCAGTGGGCGACGGCGCAGCAAGTGCCAGCCGGCGATGCCCGGGAGGATGGTCAGCGACAGCGCCCACAGCAGGGCATGCCAGATGATCCGGGTCACGCCGAACAGTGAGCCGTTGGCGCGCACCAGCACCAGCCAGCGTCCGTCTTCGGTGTGGGTGGCCACGGCATCGCAGCTGTCCTTGGGCAGTTTCGGGTCGTCGGAATCGACACAGTTGGCCAGGGCGTGGATCTTGCCATCGAGCGGCAAGTCGGGCGGCACGGCGCGGATCGGCCCGCTCAAGGGACGAAACTGTTCGTCGAACAGGCCGTAGGCATCCACGCCTTTCATGTCGAACGTCATGCTGGTGGTCAGCGCCTCCACCAGTTCTTCACCGTCGAAGCGCTGGAACAAATGCTGGCGCTGCATCAGCGAATGGCGTGACAGGTCGCTGAGGTAGCCCGACACCTCGTAATACAGCACCCCCATGAGGATGCAGCTCCACGCCACGAACAGCGAACTGTACAGCGCCAGCAACCGACTGCTGGAAGAGCGCCAGCCTTTAGAGGGGTTCAGCAATGACATATCCCGAGCCTCGTACCGTGCGAATCAGCGGCGTGAGGCCCGGCGGGTCGATTTTCTTGCGCAGGCGACCGATGTGCACGTCGATCAGGTTGGTGCCGGGATCGAAGTGATAGCCCCAGACTTCCTCGAAGATCATCATCCGCGACAGGATCTGCCCGGTGTTGCGCATCAGAAATTCCAGCAGCTTGTACTCGGTGGGCAGCAGGCTCAGCGGCTGATCGGCGCGGCTGGCTTCGCGGCTGATCAGGTTCAGTTCGAGGTCGGCCACGCGCAGGGCGGTCTCGAATTCCTTGACCGTGCTTTTACGTCGCAGCAGCACCTCGACGCGGGCGGCCATCTCATCGGACGCGAAGGGCTTGGTCAGGTAGTCATCGCCGCCGGCGCGCAGGCCGCGCACGCGTTCGTCCACGTCGGAGAGGGCGCTGATCATCAGGATCGGCGTCGATACGCCGATGGTGCGCAGGGTGGTGACGATGGCCAGGCCATCGAGTTCGGGCAGCATGCGGTCGAGGGTGATCAGATCGTAATCACCACTGACGGCACGGACCAGGCCTTCGCGGCCATTGTCCACCCAGTCTACGTCCAGTCCATGGCTACTCAGCTCGGCGACGATCTCGCGGGCCGTTACGGCGTCATCCTCGATGGTCAAAATGCGGGTCATAGGATTACCTGGTGAGCGTTCACACTAGAAGTGGGGACATTTTGCCAAGAAGTTGCTGAATGTTTCCTAAATAAAACTTCATCTAGGGGTAGGGCAGTTTGTCAATTCTTACCCGACACACCGCAATCGGGGGCAAGCCCCCTCCCACATTGGGTGTTCAACAGGAGAATGCATAACGCCCGCTCTCTACAGGCCATTCTTGCAACTTGCATGATTTTAAGAAGTTCAATTTAGTTAAGTTGTTGAAATATAAGGATTTTATTTTTTGCCTGGGCTGGCACGCTGCCTGCACTGTCCTTTTTGAGACTTGTAACACTATTTTTCATGCCTGGAGCAAAACAACAATGATCACATCCTCATCCACGCTGCAAGAGTCAAGCGCGCTCTCCGGGGTTTCCTGGGGGGCGATTTTTGCTGGGGCCGCGGCCGCAGCCGCACTGTCCCTGATCCTGGTGCTGCTGGGTTTCGGCCTGGGCTTTTCGGCGGTGTCGCCGTGGGCCGACAGCGGCATGAGCGCCAAGGGGCTTGGCATTTCCACGATTGTCTGGCTGGCATTCACCCAAATCGTTGCGTCGGGCCTGGGCGGTTACATTGCCGGCCGGTTGCGCGTGAAGTGGGCCAATATGCATGGCGATGAGGTGTACTTCCGTGACACCGCACACGGCTTCCTGGCCTGGGCGGTCGCGACACTGATCACCGCGATGCTGGTGGTCGGTTCGGTCAGCAGCGTGGTCAGCGGCGGCGTCAAAGCCGGTGCCAGCGTTGCATCGGGCGCCGCCAGCGGCATGTCCCAAGCCGCCGGCAGCATGGCCAAGGGTGCCCACAGCGGCGACTTCGGCTACTACGTCGACAGCCTGTTCCGCGACGACCGCCCTGCAGCCGTCGGCGATGACGCCGCCCATGCCGTGGTCGGTCGCATCTTTGCGCGCACATTGAGCAATGACGGCCAACTGGCTCCGGAAGACCGTACCTACCTGGCCCAGTTGATCAGCCAGCGCACCAACCTCAGCCAGGCCGATGCCGAGGCACGCATCGACAAGGTCTACGGCGATGCCCGTAAAGCTGTCGAAGACGCCAAGGTCAAAGCTAAGCAAGCCGCCGACACCGCTGCCAAAGTCGCCGCCTACACCTCGCTGTGGACCTTCGTCGCGCTGCTGATCGGTGCCTTCTTCGCCAGCTTCGCCGCCACCTTCGGCGGTCGCCGCCGGGATGCCGTGGTGTACGTCGAAACCGAAAACTACATTCGTTAAATCAAGGAGAACATGATGCGCTCATTACTGCTGTGGTTCCTCGGCGTGCCAATTCCGCTGATTATCCTGATCGCCATTTTCATGCACTAAACCTGAGCCTGACTCTGGCTCAATGTGGGAGGGGGCTTGCTCCCGATAGTGGAGTGTCAGTCAGCCGATTCGGCGACTGACACCCTGCTATCGGGGGCAAGCCCCCTCCCACATTTGGTTGGCGGTGAACCAGCCTTAGTCGTCGAACCCCACCTGCTCGTGAATCTCGTCCACCTTCAACTCCAACCGATACGCCACTGCAATGAACAATGCCTGGCACAGGCACAGCGTGGCGCTCAGTGAGCGGAAGGCGAACGAGGAGCCTTCATTGACCAACAGCACCGCGTTCGCCCGCTTGGCCAGGGGCGACAGGTTGCTGTCGGTGATAATCAACGTCTTGGCCTGGTGATGCTGGGCGATGCGCAGGCAGTGCTGGGTCTCCTTGCCGTAGGGCGTGAAGCTGATCGCGATCACCAGGTCATTGGCGCGCACGCTGCGCATCTGTTCGCGATAGCTGCCACCCAGCCCCGAAACCAGGTGAATGCGCTTGTTGGTGTGCTGCAGGTTGTACACCAGGTAGTCGGCCACCGCGAATGAGCGGCGTACGCCGACCACGTAGATATTGTCGGCATTCACCACCAGGTCCACGGCCTTGTCGAAGGCCGCGTCGTCAAGCTCCAGCCCCAGCCGTTCGATGCCGGACAACGTGGCGTTGACGCACTCGCGCGCCAGGTCGCCGCCGCTGGCCTTCTGCGACTTGTTGGCGATCATGCTGCGGATGCGCTGCTGGTAGTTCTGCACCGGCGTGGTCTTGTGGGTATACGCCTCGCGAAACAACGCCTGCATCTCACTGAACCCGCTGAAGCCGAAACGCTGGGAAAACCGCACGATGGCCGAGGGGTGCACTTCGCATTCGCGGGCGATGTCGCTGATGCGGTCGACCATGATTCGGTCGCTCTGCTGGCTCATGTAGCTGGCGATGCGCTTGAGTTGGCGCGGCAGGCTTTCGTATTCCTCGGTAATCAGCTGCAACAGGCGTTCGGCATTGATCGCAGGGCTGGCGATTGGATCTTCCAGGGGGGTCTCGGGATCGGTGCGGGACATGGGCAATCCTTCTGGCGTGTTCGTCTGATGCGCTGATGAGTGGCGCAAGTCTACAGGGTAGGCACAAAAAAATACCTCGGCATCACGGCCTGCGCGGGCTGCTGAAACGATGCACGAAGGCTGTCACCGCATTATGTCGGCTTATTGGAAAAAATATTCCACTAAAAATAATTATGGAATAAATATTGATTGCCGCCGCCGGACGTTCTAGTCTGCTCCCACCAAAGAGCGTTTGCCGTCGCCACGGCGGCACAGCGCAGGCTGATAAAAATAACAGGAGCCAGCATGGGCCAGACTCGTTTTGCCAGTGGGCGTCAATTGGATCTGATTTGCCTCGGACGCCTGGGCGTCGACCTCTATGCGCAGCAAGTGGGGGCGCGGCTTGAGGACGTGTCCAGCTTTGCCAAGTACCTCGGCGGTTCCTCGGCCAATATCGCCTTCGGCACGGCGCGGCTGGGGCTCAAGTCAGCGATGCTCAGCCGGGTGGGCGACGACCATATGGGCCGCTTCCTGGTGGAATCCCTGGCCCGTGAAGGCTGCGACGTCAGCGCCATCAAGGTCGACCCGGAACGCCTTACCGCCCTGGTGCTGCTCGGTCTCAAGGACCGCGAAACCTTCCCCCTGGTGTTCTACCGCGAAAACTGCGCCGACATGGCCCTGCGCGCCGAAGACGTCAGCGAAACCTTTATTGCCTCCAGCAAGGCGCTGCTGATCACCGGCACGCATTTCTCCACCGACGGCGTGTACAAGGCCAGTATCCAGGCGCTGGACTATGCGGCCAAACACAACGTCAAACGCGTGCTCGACATCGACTACCGCCCGGTGCTCTGGGGCCTGGCCGGCAAGGCCGATGGCGAGACCCGTTTCGTTGCCGACCAGAACGTCAGCCAGCATGTGCAGAAGATCCTGCCGCGTTTCGACTTGATCGTCGGCACCGAAGAAGAATTCCTGATTGCCGGCGGCAGTGAAGACCTGCTCGGCGCCTTGCGTACGGTGCGCGCACTGACGCCCGCTACCCTGGTGGTCAAGCTCGGACCGCAAGGCTGCACGGTGATTCACGGCGCTATTCCCGAACGCCTCGAAGACGGTGCGATCTACCCCGGCGTGCGCGTGGAAGTGCTCAATGTGCTGGGCGCCGGCGATGCCTTCATGTCGGGCTTCCTCAGCGGTTGGCTCAACGACGCCACGGATGAGCGTTGCAGCCAGTTGGCCAATGCCTGCGGCGGCCTGGTGGTGTCGCGCCATGCCTGCGCGCCGGCCATGCCGACGCCTGCCGAGCTTGAGTACCTGTTCAATAGCCCGGTGCCGATCACCCGGCCTGACCAGGACGCGACCCTGCAACGCCTGCACCGCGTCAGCGTGCCGCGCAAAACCTGGAAGCAGCTGTTCGTGTTCGCCTTCGACCATCGCTGGCAACTGGTCGACCTGGCCCAGCGCGGCGGCCAGGATCTGGCGCGCATCAGTGCGATCAAGCAATTGTTTATCCAGGCCATCGAACGCGTGGAGCGCAAGCTGGGCGAGCAGGGCATCGAAGCTGACGTGGGCCTGTTGGCCGACCAGCGTTTCGGCCAGGATGCACTCAACGCCGCCAGCGGTCGCGGCTGGTGGATCGCGCGCCCGGTGGAGGTACAGAACTCGCGGCCGTTGGCGTTCGAACACGGCCGCTCCATCGGCAGCAACCTGATTACCTGGCCTGCGGAACAGGTCATCAAGTGCCTGGTGCAATTTCACCCCGACGACGAGCCGCTGCTGCGCCTGGAACAGGAAGCGCAGCTCAAGGCGCTGTACGAGGCGTCCATTGTCAGCGGCCATGAACTGCTGCTGGAAGTCATCCCGCCCAAGGATCATCCCTCCACCTATCCCGACGTGCTCTACCGCAGCCTCAAGCGCCTGTACAACCTGGGCATCTACCCGGCGTGGTGGAAGATCGAGGCGCAATCGGCCGAGGACTGGAAAAAGCTCGACGAGCTGATCGAAGAACGCGACCCGTACTGCCGGGGTGTGGTGCTGCTGGGGCTGAATGCGTCGGCGGAATTTCTCGCCGACGGCTTCAAGCAGGCCAGCCAGAGCACCACCTGCCGAGGGTTTGCCGTGGGCCGCACGATCTTCCAGGAACCGAGCAAGGCGTGGATGGCGGGGGAGATTGATGATGAGACCCTGATCCAGCGTGTCCAGGCCACCTTCGAACAGCTTATTACCGCCTGGCGCAGCGCGCGGAATTAAATCAGATCAAATGTGGGGGGGGCTTGCCCCCGATGGCGGTAGTTCAGTTAGAGAAGTGTTGTCTGACACGCCGCTATCGGGGGCAAGCCCCCTCCCACATAAAGCAGATTTTCAGTGTTAGTTGAAAACAATAAAAGGTGCAGCCATGCCCGCAATCCGAATTGGCATCAACCCGATCTCCTGGAGCAACGACGACCTGCCGGCGCTGGGCGGTGAAACGCCGCTGAGTACCGCGCTGAGCGAAGGTAAAGAGATCGGCTACGAAGGGTTTGAACTCAACGGCAAATTCCCCAAGGACGCCAAAGGGGTCGGCGACGTGCTGCGCCCCTATGACCTGGCGCTGGTCTCCGGCTGGTATTCCAGCCGCCTGGCGCGGCGTTCCGTGGCCGAGGAAATCGAGGCCATCGCCGGCCACGTCGAGTTGCTCAAGCACAATGGCGCGACGGTGCTGGTGTATGGCGAAGTGGCCGATTCGATCCAGGGCTCACGCGTCCGTCTGATCGAGCGCCCACGCTTTCACAGCGAGCAGGCGTGGCAGGCGTACGCCGACAAGCTCACCGAACTGGCGCGCTTTACCCTGTCCCAGGGCGTGCGCCTGGCCTACCACCACCATATGGGCGCCTATGTCGAATCCGCCGAGGATATCGATCAGCTGATGCGCCGCACCGGCCCGGAAGTCGGCCTGCTGTTCGACTCGGGCCATTGCTACATGGGCGGCGGCGAGCCCCTTGAGGTGCTGCGCAAACATATCGAGCGCATCTGCCATGTGCATTTCAAGGACGTGCGCAAACCCGTGGTGCAGCTGGCGCGCAACCAGATGTGGAGCTTTCCCGACTGCATCGTCAACGGCACCTTCACCGTGCCCGGCGATGGCGATATCGATTTTGCGCCATTGCTCGATGAGCTGTTGGCCGCCGGTTACGCCGGCTGGCTGGTGGTCGAGGCCGAACAGGACCCGGCCGTGGCGCCCAGCTATATCTATGCGAAAAAAGGCTATGACACGTTGCGAGCATTGCTCGACGAGAGGACTTAACCATGAGCTTGCTGGTCAAGAGTAACAAGCGCGGGCAAACCATGGTCGCCCTGGAAGCGGGGCGGCTGGAGTATGTGGGTTTCAGCGCTTATCGCCTGAGCCTGGGGGAGACGCTGCCGGTCAGCGCCGGCGACCAGGAGCTGTGCCTGGTGCTGCTCAGCGGCCGGGTGAATATTGAAGGCGAGGGCTTCGACTGGCAGAACCTGGGGGATCGTCAATCGGTGTTCGAGGACAAATCCCCGTTTGCCGCCTACCTGCCGCCCGGCACCGACGCCAGGGTCACCGCCTTGAGTGACGTACAGATCGCGGTGTGCGCCGCACCCGGCGCGGGCGGTTACACACCGCGCCTGATCCGCCCGCAACAGTGCAAGCGCAGCGTGCGCGGCAAAGGCGCCAACACCCGCTACGTGTGCGACATCCTGCCCGACAGCGAGCCGGCGCATTCATTGCTGGTGGTGGAAGTGCGCACGCCGTCCGGGCATTCGTCGAGCTACCCGCCGCACAAGCACGATACCGATGACCTGCCGCACCAGAGCTTTCTGGAAGAGACCTATTACCACCAGATCAATCCACCCCAGGGCTTCGTATTCCAGCGCGTGTACACCGACGATCGCAGTATCGACCAGGCCATGGCCGTGGAAAACAGCGACCTGGTGGTGGTGCCCAAGGGTTATCACCCGGTCAGCGTGCCGTACGGCTACGAGTCGTATTACCTGAACGTCATGGCCGGCCCCAAGCGTGCCTGGCATTTCCACAACGACCCGCAGCACAGTTGGCTGCTGGACCTCTGAAACGGTTTCGCACGGAGAACAACAACAATGAAGTCGCCGCTACGCTTTGCCCTTAACCGGATGGTCGCACCCAACCTGTCCCTGCCGGATTTCATCCAGTTGGCCGCGTCGCTCAAGTGCGATGCCATCGAGATCCGCAATGATCTCAAGGACCGCCAGATCGAATACGGCACGCCCGCCAGCCGCGTGCGCGAGTTGTGCGCGGCGCAGGGCATCACGGTGCTGTCGATCAACGCGCTGTATCCGTTTGACGTGTGGAACGATCAACGCCGGGCCCAGGCAATCGAGCTTGCCACCTATGCCCGTGAATGTGGCGCCCAGGGCCTGGTGATGTGCCCGTTCAACGAGCCGGGCGACACGCGCACCGATGCCCAGCGCGCCGCCGGTTTGCGCACGTCGCTGAGCGAACTGGCGCCGATCCTGCGCGAGTACGGCATCCTCGGCTTTGTCGAACCCCTGGGCTTCGAAGAGTCTGCCCTGCGCCGCAAGCGCGTGGCGGTGGACGCGATCAAGGCCATCGGCGGCCTGGATGTGTTCCGTGTGGTGCACGACACTTTCCATCACCATCTTGCCAACGAGCATGAGTTCTTCCCGGAACTCACCGGCCTGGTGCACATCTCCGGCGTGGAAGATGCCGACGCGCCGCTCAACGCGATCCGTGACGGCCACCGCGTACTGGTGGGCGAGGGCGACATCCTTGGCAATGCGGCGCAGATCGACACCTTGCTCAGTACCGGCTACAGCGGCTACCTGTCGTTCGAGCCGTTTGCGAGCAGCGTGCATGAACTGGCGGATATCCAGCAGGCCTTGGGGGCAAGCATTGCCCACCTGAAAAAAAGTTAAGGGGCGCGACATGACCACCACCCGACTGACCATGGCCCAGGCCCTGGTGAAGTTCCTGGATAACCAATACATCGAAGTCGATGGCGTGCAGAGCAAGTTTGTCGCCGGCGTGTTCACCATTTTCGGTCACGGTAATGTGCTGGGTCTCGGCCAGGCGCTGGAGCAGGACAGCGGTGACCTGGTGGTGCACCAGGGCCGCAACGAGCAGGGCATGGCCCACGCCGCCATCGGCTTTGCCAAACAGCACCTGCGCCGCAAGATCTACGCGTGCACCGCCTCGGTGGGGCCCGGCGCGGCGAACATGCTCACCGCTGCGGCCACCGCCACGGCCAACCGCATTCCGTTGCTGCTGTTGCCCGGCGATGTCTACGCCAGTCGCCAGCCTGATCCGGTGTTGCAGCAGATCGAGCAGTTTCATGACCTGAGCATCAGTACCAACGACGCTTTTCGCTCGGTCAGCAAATACTGGGACCGCATCAACCGCCCGGAGCAATTGATGAGCGCGGCGATCCACGCCATGCGCGTGCTTACTGATCCGGCGGAGACCGGCGCGGTCACCCTGGCGCTGCCCCAGGATGTGCAGGCCGAAGCCTGGGACTACCCGGATTATTTCCTGCAAAAACGCGTGCACCGCATCGAGCGTCGCCCGCCGACGCCCGCGATGCTTGACGATGCATTGGCCGCCTTCAAGGGCAAGCGCAAACCGCTGATCATCTGTGGCGGCGGGGTGAAGTACTCCGGCGCGAATGCTGCGCTGCAAGCCTTTGCCGAGCGCTTCGATATCCCCTTCGCCGAAACCCAGGCGGGCAAGAGCGCGGTGGTGTCCAGTCACCCGCTGAACGTCGGCGGCATTGGCGAGACCGGTTGCCTGGCGGCCAACCTGCTGGCGCCCGAGGCGGACCTGATCATCGGCATCGGCACCCGTTATACCGACTTCACCACCTCGTCCAAATCGCTGTTCAAACAGGCCGAGGTGACGTTTCTCAACCTCAATATCAGCCCGTGCGATGCGTTGAAGCTCGACGGCGTGCAAGTGCTGGGCGATGCCAGGGGCGCCCTGCAAGCCCTGGCCGATGCCCTGGGCGATTACCGTGCCGGTTGGGGCGAGCAGGTGCGCGACGCCAGGGCGCAACTGGACGCCGAAGTGGACCGGGTGCATCAGGTTGAATACCAGGGCGATGATTTCGTCCCCGAAGTCGATGACCACCTGGACCGCGCGGTCCTGCGCGAATTTATCGAACTGACCGGCTCCTGCCTGACCCAGAGTCGCGTACTCGGCGTGCTCAACCAGACCCTGGCCGACGACGCCATCATTGTTGCCGCCGCCGGCAGCCTGCCCGGCGATCTGCAGCGCGCCTGGCGCAGCAAGGGCGTGAACACCTACCACGTCGAATACGGCTATTCGTGCATGGGCTACGAGATCAACGCCGCCCTGGGCGTGAAGCTGGCCGAACCGGGCAAAGAGGTGTACGCGCTGGTCGGCGATGGCTCCTACATGATGCTGCATTCGGAACTGGCCACCTCGATCCAAGAGCGCCGCAAGATCAATGTGGTGCTGCTCGACAACATGGCTTTCGGTTGCATCAACAACCTGCAGATCGGCAACGGCATGGACAGCTTCGGCACCGAGTTCCGCTACCGCAACCCCGAGAGCGGCAAGCTCGACGGTGGCCTGGTGCCGGTGGATTTCGCCATGAGCGCGGCGGCGTATGGCTGCAAGACCTACAAGGTCAGCAGCGTGGAACAGCTTGAAGCGGCGCTGGCCGATGCACGTACCCAAAGCGTGTCGACCCTGATCGATATCAAGGTGCTGCCCAAGACCATGGTCCACGGCTACCTGTCGTGGTGGCGGGTGGGGGTGGCGCAGGTGTCCACCAGCGAACGCACCAACGCCGCCGCAAAAAAACTCAATGAACAACTGGCCAAGGCCCGGCAGTACTAATAACAAGAGGAGTGCATGTATGTCGTTGAAGCTTGGAGTGATCGGTACCGGTGCCATCGGCCGTGACCATATTCGTCGTTGCAGCCAGACCCTGCTCAACAGCCAGGTGGTGGCGGTCACCGATATCAACCTTGAACAGGCCGCCAGGGTGGTGGCCGATTTGAAGCTGGACGCCGAGGTGTACCCGGACGGCCACGCGTTGATCAACTCGCCGCAGGTGCAAGCGGTGCTGGTGACGTCGTGGGGGCCGAGTCACGAAGAATTCGTGCTCGCCGCCATCGCCGCCGGTAAACCGGTGTTCTGCGAGAAACCCCTGGCCGTGACCGCCGAAGGCTGCCGCCGCATCGTCGACGCCGAAGTGGCGCACGGCAAGCGCCTGGTGCAGGTCGGTTTCATGCGCCCCTACGACGAAGGCTACCGCGCCTTGAAAGCGGTGATCGACAGCGGCCAGATCGGCGAGCCGCTGATGCTGCACTGCGCCCATCGCAACCCGACGGTGGGCGAGAACTACAAGACCGACATGGCGATTACCGACACCCTGATCCACGAACTGGACGTACTGCGTTGGCTGCTCAACGACGACTACGTCTCGGTGCAGGTGGTGTTCCCGCGCAAGACCAGCAAAGCCCTGGCGCACCTGCGCGACCCGCAGATCGTGCTGCTGGAGACCGTCAAGGGCACGCGTATCGACGTGGAAGTGTTCGTCAATTGCCAATACGGCTACGACATTCAATGCGAAGTGGTGGGGGAGAGCGGCATCGCCAAATTGCCGGAGCCTTCACAGGTACAGATGCGCAGTGGAGCGAAATTGTCGAACGCGATTCTGATGGATTGGAAGGACCGGTTTATCGGCGCCTATGACGTCGAATTGCAGGCATTCATCGACAGCGTGCGCGCCGGGCAAGTGGGCGGACCGTCGGCCTGGGACGGCTACGCGGCGGCAGTGGCGGCGGATGCCTGTATCGAAGCGCAGGGCAGTGGACAGATTGTGCCGGTGAGCCTGCCGGATCGCCCGCATTTCTATGGCTGAACCACTGGAGAAACGCGGTTAAAAATGTGGGAGGGCGCTTGCCCCCGATAGCGGTGGATCAGTGACAAGAGTAGTTACTGGCACACTGCCGTCGGGGCATAGGTACCTACAAACCACGATGCGAAGCGAGTCGCTCTTGATCTTGATCTGCTTTTGATCTCAGGCGCCCCGTTAAACCACG
>NZ_CVTO01000095.1:0-4824 GCF_900004715.1 Pseudomonas sp. 24 E 13 | reverse complement strand
AAAAGTGAGCCGCCGTCAGGGCGGAACCCTAAGTGGCCGTTACCGCAGAAACGGATATGTACTCAACCCAGCATCCCGGCCGGCCCAGAGGCCGTCATCGGGGGCAAGCCCCCTCCCACATTTGATTGGGTGTGCACTTCAAACAAGGAATAAATCATGCGAATCGGACTAGTCGGCTATGGCCACGGAGGGCGCTTCTTTCATGCGCCGCTGATTGCGACGTTGCCAGGCGCGACCTTTGTCGGCGTCGTCACACGATCCCCCGAGCGCCGCCAGCAACTGGCAAACGACCACCCTGGCCTTCCAGCCTTCGACACCCTCGGCCAGATTGTCGAAGCCGGCGTCGACGCCCTCGTCATCTCCACCACCCTCAAAGGCCGTCCGGCCCTGGTGCTCGAAGCCATCGAACATGGCGTGGCGGTGGTCAGCGACAAACCCTTCGCCGCCAACGCCGAGCAGGCCCAGGCTTTGATCACCGCCGCTGAACGCCAAGGCACATTGCTCAGCGTCTACCAGAACCGGCGCTGGGACTCGGATTACCTGACCCTGCGCAAACTCATCGAAGCCGGTGCGCTGGGTGAGATCACCCGTTTTGAATCCCGCGTCGAACGCTACAGCCCCCAGGCGGTGGGCAATCCCAGCGGCGGCGGCTGGTTGCGCGACCTCGGCAGCCATCTGGTGGACCAGGCCCTGCAACTGTTCGGCCCGGTGGACCGGGTATTTGCGCAACTGCACTTCACGCCCGAGCATCCCAGCCTCGATCACGGCTTTTTCGTGGCGCTGACCCATGCCAACGGCGTGATTTCGCACCTGTGGGGCAGTGCCTTGCAAAACAGCCAGGCGCCGCGCTTTCGCGTCAGTGGCACGCTGGGCTGCTACACCGTTGAAGGGCTCGACGGCCAGGAAGACGCGCTGATGGCCGGTAAGTCACCGAAAACCGAAGGCGAGCATTGGGGCGCGGAAGAGCATCGACGCTGGGGCTGGTTCGAACAAGGGTCGGAGCGGGAACGGGTGCCCTCGGAAAAGGGTTGCTGGCCGCAGTTCTACCGGCAGTTGCAACGTGCCGTGCAAGGCCAGGGGCCGCTGCCGGTAAACCCCTGTGACGCGCTGGAAACCACCCGTATATTGGACGCTGCACGCCTCAGCGCCGAGCGCCAGCAGGTGGTTTCGACAAAAATAGAATAAAATTCTAAAACAGGTTGATATGGAAATTATTTTCCAATAAAGTCTTTTCCAGGTTGCATAAAGTACGTCTTGGGCTCGACCCCGGCGACTCAACAAAAACAAGATCAAAAACAACCAGGTACCGTCAGATGAAAGTCTTCAACGCTGTACTGCGAGTTTTACGCCCTGCCCACACGCCCTGCGCATTGCCTCGCGCCCGGCCGTTCTACTTCTCCTTCCTCAACGTGCTGTGCGTCGAAAACCAGGGCGCGCTGGTCTGCTGCATTCCCGGCGCACCGGTGGTCCGCGTGCCTGCCGAACGCTGATAAACGCAACGTCCATAAAACCAACAAGAAAGTGGAGACAGACCGTTCATGAAGACCCCGATCCGTTTTACCGCGCTGGCCCTGTCGATGCTGCTCGCCAGCGGCGTTGCCGTGGCCGCTGACATCAAGGTGGGCGTGAGCATGTCCGCCTTCGATGACACCTTCCTGACCTACCTGCGCGAAGACATGGACAAGCAGGCCAAGTCCTATCCCAAGGGCGACGGCGTGCAATTGCAGTTCGAAGACGCCCGCGCCGATGTGGTCAAGCAACTGAGCCAGGTCGAGAACTTTATCAGCCAGAAAGTCGACGCCATCATCGTCAACCCGGTGGACACCGCCTCCACGGCGAACATCATCAAGGCCGCCACCGCCGCGAAAATCCCATTGGTGTTCGTCAACCGCCGTCCCGACCAGAAAGACTTGCCCAAGGACGTCGTCGCCGTGACCTCCGATGACGTCGAGGCGGGCAAGCTGCAGATGCAGTACATCGCCGAAAAACTCGGCGGCAAGGGCAAGATCGTGATCCTGCTGGGCGACCTGGCGAACAACTCCACCACCAACCGCACCAAAGGCGTGAAGGAAGTCCTGGCCAAGTACCCGGACATCAAGATCGAGCAGGAGCAGACCGGTATCTGGCTGCGCGACAAGGGCATGACCCTGGTCAATGACTGGCTGACCCAGGGCCGCGAGTTCAATGCCGTGCTGGCCAACAACGACGAGATGGCGATCGGCGCGTCCATGGCGCTGAAGTCGGCAGGCACCAAACCCGGCACGGTATTGATCGCCGGGGTCGATGGCACGCCGGACGGTCTCAACGCAATCACCAAGGGCGACATGGCGGCCTCGGCGTTCCAGGACGCCAAGGGCCAGGCCGTGGGCTCAGTAGAGGCGGCGCGCAAGATGGCCAGGCACGAGCCGGTGGAGCAGAACGTGGTGATCCCGTTCAAGCTCATCACCCCGGACAACGTCAAAGACTTCAAGTAGCCCTGAACTCACACCCCTAAGCCGGCAGGGCGGTCACGGCCGCCCTGCAGATGGAGTATCTCCCTATGCTCGCTCATGCCACTGCCTCGCCGCCGGGTATCCAGCCGCTGGCGCAGGACGAACCCTACCTGCTGGAAATTCTCAACATCAGCAAAGGCTTTCCCGGCGTCGTGGCCCTGGACGATGTGCAGCTGCGCGTGCGCCCCGGCACGGTGCTGGCGCTGATGGGCGAGAACGGTGCGGGCAAGTCGACGCTGATGAAAATCATCGCCGGCATCTATCAGCCCGATGCCGGCGAAATCCGCCTGCGGGGCAAGCCGATCACCTTCGAGACGCCGCTGGCGGCGCAGAAGGCCGGGATTGCGATGATCCACCAGGAACTCAACCTGATGCCGCACATGAGCATCGCCGAAAATATCTGGATCGGCCGCGAGCAGCTCAACAGCCTGCACATGGTCAACCACCGCGAAATGCACCGCTGCACCGCCGAGCTGCTGGCGCGCCTGCGCATCAACCTCGACCCCGAAGAACAGGTGGGCAACCTGAGCATCGCCGAACGGCAGATGGTCGAGATCGCCAAGGCCGTGTCCTATGACTCCGATATCCTGATCATGGATGAGCCGACGTCGGCGATTACCGAAAAGGAAGTCGCCCACCTGTTTTCGATCATTGCCGACCTCAAGTCCCAGGGCAAAGGCATCGTCTACATCACACATAAAATGAACGAAGTGTTCGCCATCGCCGATGAAGTGGCGGTGTTTCGTGACGGCCAATACATCGGCCTGCAACGCGCCGACAGCATGAACAGCGACAGCCTGATCTCGATGATGGTCGGCCGTGAGCTGAGCCAGTTGTTCCCGGTGCGCGAGACGCCGATTGGCGACTTGCTCCTGTCGGTGCGTGACCTGAGCCTGGACGGTGTATTCAAGGACGTGTCCTTTGACCTGCACGCCGGTGAAATCCTCGGCATCGCAGGATTAATGGGCTCGGGCCGCACCAACGTCGCGGAAACTATTTTCGGCATCACCCCCAGCAGCAGCGGGCAGATCACCCTGGACGGCAAGCCGGTGCGTATCAGCGACCCGCACATGGCCATCGAGAAGGGCTTCGCGCTGTTGACCGAGGACCGCAAGCTCAGTGGCCTGTTCCCGTGCCTGTCGGTGCTGGAAAACATGGAAATGGCGGTGCTGCCGCACTATTCGGGCAACGGTTTCATCCAGCAGAAGGCCTTGCGCGCCTTGTGCGAAGACATGTGCAAGAAGCTGCGGGTGAAAACCCCGTCGCTTGAACAGTGCATCGACACCCTGTCCGGCGGTAACCAGCAGAAGGCGCTGTTGGCGCGCTGGCTGATGACCAACCCGCGCCTGCTGATCCTCGATGAGCCGACCCGGGGCATCGACGTGGGCGCCAAGGCCGAGATCTATCGCCTGATCGCCTTTCTCGCCAGCGAAGGCATGGCGGTGATCATGATTTCCTCGGAACTGCCCGAAGTGCTTGGCATGAGCGACCGGGTGATGGTGATGCACGAAGGCGAACTGATGGGCACCCTGGATCGCGCGGATGCCACCCAGGAAAAAGTCATGCAATTGGCCTCCGGTATGACCGTGGTCCACTGACTCCAGAATAAGAAGGTGATGGGTTATGAATGCAATAACAGATAACAAGCCGGCCACGGCACCAGTCAAGCACCGTCGACGCATGCCTACCGAATTGAGCATCTTCCTGGTGCTGATCGGCATCGGCCTGGTGTTTGAATTGTTCGGCTGGATCGTGCGCGACCAGAGCTTTTTGATGAACTCCCAGCGCCTGGTGTTGATGATCCTGCAGGTGTCGATCATCGGCTTGCTGGCCATTGGCGTGACCCAGGTGATCATCACCACCGGTATCGACCTGTCGTCCGGCTCGGTGCTGGCCTTGTCTGCGATGATCGCCGCCAGTTTGGCGCAGACTTCCGATTTTTCCCGGGCGGTGTTTCCTTCCCTGACCGACTTGCCGGTGTGGATCCCGGTGGCGATGGGCCTGGGTGTGGGCCTGCTGGCGGGGGCGATCAACGGCAGTATTATTGCGGTCACCGGTATCCCGCCGTTCATTGCGACCCTGGGCATGATGGTCTCGGCCCGTGGCCTGGCGCGTTACTACACCGAAGGCCAGCCGGTGAGCATGCTCTCGGACTCGTACACGGCCATCGGCCATGGCGCGATGCCGGTGATCATCTTTCTGTTGGTGGCGGTGATTTTCCACATCGCTCTGCGTTACACCAAGTACGGCAAATACACCTACGCCATCGGCGGCAACATGCAGGCGGCGCGCACCTCGGGAATCAACGTCAAGCGTCACCTGATCATCGTCT
>NZ_CVTO01000075.1:0-5684 GCF_900004715.1 Pseudomonas sp. 24 E 13 | reverse complement strand
GTGTTTTGGGGGATTTATACGCTCCAGATTTACGTGGCTGGGCAGGCCTCATCCAGCACCTTGTCCACCATTAGCTGCACGCCTTCAAGCATCCGGCAGATGCCCAGCGCAACATTGCGATGGGCTCCGTCAATGTCGAAAGCGAGGTGGGTGGCGATATATCTGAGTGGGCGCGATCCTGTGGGAGGGGGCTTGCTCCCGATGCGGTGTGTCAGCCAGCGCTGTTGTCGCTGACCCACCGCCATCGGGGGCAAGCCCCCTCCCACATTTGGATCTTCAGTGTTTTGGGGGATTTATACGCTCCAGATTTACGTGGCTGGGCAGGCCTCATCCAGCACCTTGTCCACCAGCAGTTGCACGCCTTCAAGCATCCGGCAGATGCCCAGCGCAACATTGCGATGAGTTCCGCCGATTTCGAAAGCGAGGTGGGTGGCGATGTCGGTGATGTATGCCAGGTCCTGGGAGGCGTTGACCAGCAAGGTTTCCGTGCCCAGGTCGGGGCGTACGGTAAAGAGTTGTTCTGGGGGATTGGGGGTGTCTTTAATCATGGTGAAATTCCGTTGACAAGTGGAGCCGCCAGCGTTCGCGGTCAAACGAAGAAGGTGGCAGCTGTACGCGGGTTGACCGACCGGTTGTCAACGAACCCGGCATACCCGAAGGTATCCCGCGCACAACTGCCGCGACACGATACCTCAGGCACAAAAAAAACGCCTGGGATAGGTGCAGGGCGTAGCAGTTCGTTAACAAGGTCGGACGGTCAAATCCGGTCGCTGAATTGGCAGCGACGGCGAGGAGGTTAGCCAGCGAAGTTCCGAGGGACAACCTGAAACGGTTGTGGGATATATCTGAGTGGGCACCATCCTGTGGGAGGGGGCTTGCCCCCGATGCGGTATGTCAGCCAGCGCTGTTGTCGCTGACCCACCGCCATCGGGGGCAAGCCCCCTCCCACATTTGGATCTCCAGTGTTTTGGAGGATTGATCGTTTTACTTGGGATAGAGCGGCGGCAGGCTGGTGGTGTCCAGGGCCGGGTCTTGTTCGCGCTCGGCCACGGGGATGGCCTTGATCGCGCGCCACAGGTCTTCGCCCAGCCAATACTGGCCGCTCTCGCTGTACAGCGCGCCATTGAGCCCGTCCAGGGCATCCGACAGCGGCACGAAGCGCGCCGCCATGTCGGCCAGGGTTTCCGGTTGTTGACGCGCCCAGGCGTCGAGGGCCTGGCGGGTGGCCTGGGGGTCGTTGGCCTGGGTGGCGCGTTTGAGGTCCTCGAGCAGGGTGCGCGGGCTGGGGCCGGTTTGCGCGGCGCGTTGCACGGCGGGCTGGCGGCGGGCGCGCCACCACAGGCCGAAGCCCAGCAAGGTGGTGCAGGCCAGCAGCACGGTGCTCAGTTGCCACAGCCACAGGCGCTCATCGTCCGGCGCGGTGATGACGGTCGGCATGGCGGGGGTGTCCACCACCAGGCTCGGGTTGATCGCCACTTGCAGGGTGCGGGCCGGCAGGGTGGTGCGTTCAAGGTGGTCTTCGTGGGTGTTCCACCACACCACTTCCACGGCGGGCAGTTCCAGCGCTCCGGCACGGGTGGGCACCAGGGCTTCGCGGTCTTCACGGCTGCCGACCAGGCCGCGGTCGCGGGTCTCGTTGCCCAATACCGGTTGATCCGGGTAGCGCCGCAGGCCGTTGACCTCGGTACTGGGTAGCGCCGGCAGTTGCGCGCTGGACAGGCCTTCGACCTTGACCGTGAGGCTGCGCGTCAGCGAGTCACCGACCTGCACATGCTCCGGCGTGGGGTTCCAGGTTTCGTTCAGGCTCAGGCTGCGCGCCGGCAACCATGGCGCGTCGGCGGGGTAGAACTCGGGCTTGGGCTTGACCGTCAGCGCGAGGGGCGCCGAGCTTGCGTGGATCAGCTTGCCCGGCTTGGTGCCCTGCAGGGTGTTCTCCTGCGGCGGGCGCGACTCCACCAGCGTGGCGCTGAACGTCTGCGCCGCAATTGCCAACGGCCCGCTGCGCTGGGGGTAGATCGCGTAGCGGGTTTCGATCACGCCATGGCGAATGCTGTTGATGACTTTTTCATAGGTGCGCGACTCGCCCAGTTGCTCCACGCGTGCATCGGGGATTTGCAGGGGCGTCAGGCTGCTGTCGTCGTACAGCGACACCGAGTGATACACGCGCACGGTCAACAGGGCCTGGGCCTGCACGTAGACGCTGGTCTGGTCGAGGCTGGCTTCGACAAACACCGGCGCCAGTTCGGCGCTGGTGTTCTGGCTGGCGGTTTCGACCACCTGCAGGGTAATCGGCTGGGTCTTGAGCTCGCCCACCTGCAGAGGCGGGATCACCACCGTGCCGTTTTCCCGGGGCAACAAGGTGATGATCCAGCGCGTGGTCGCGTGGTTATCGCCGCCCAGGGTGGTGAGTTGGTTGATCTGGCGCGTGCCGCTGACTTCGAACTGCGCATCCAGGGGCGACAGGTCGGGTTTGCCGAACTGGGTCACGTCGCTGGATTCCACCGTCAGCTCCACCGTTTCCCCGGAATTGAGGCGGCTGCGGTCGACGCTGGCGACCAGGTTCGCCGCCTGGGCGTGACCTGCCGACAAGGCGAGCAGGAGCAGAAGGGTGGTGCGGCGGCTCATCGAGTCTTGTCCTGATGCTGTTGCTGTTCGTACCAGAATTTGCGCCGCAGCAGCTCCCCGGGGTTGTCCGGGATCTGCTGCAGCCATTGCTCCAGCGCCTGGCGGTGTTCGCCGTCAAGGCTGGCATCGGTTGGGCGCAGCGGCGGCGTAGTGGTGTGCTCATCGCCCAGTTCGCTGCCGGGCACTTCGTTGCTGCCGGTGGGCGGCGCGGCAGCCGTGTCGGTAGCGCCGTTGCCGGTCTGGCCCTGGCCCTGGGTGGATTGCTCGCCACCCTCGGCCTTTTGCCCGTCGGCGCCCGGTTGCGCAGTTTGGCCGGGTTGGGTGGTTTCGTCATCCTGGTTTTTTTCCGCTTCGTCGGGCTCGGGCTGCGCGTGTTGCTGCAGCAGGCTTTCCACCAGCGCCTTGTTTTTCAAGGCCGGTTGCAGATCGGGCTGGGCTTCCAGCGCCTGTTCGTAGGCATCGACTGCAGCTTCCAGCGCACCGGACCGGGCCAGGGCGTTACCCCGATTGTAGTGGGCGTAGGCGGTATCAGCTTCGGCAAAACGCTTGATGGCCTCGGCGTAGTTGCCCGCTTCATACAGGGCCACGCCTTGCCATTGCGGGTCCTGGAAGCGTTCGGCGGCCTCGGCGGGGCGTTTTTTCTTCAGCAGGTACTGGCCCTGCTGGTCGGGGCGCAGCCACAGGTCCTGGAATTCGAAGGCGTAGCTGGGCTGCGGTGCGGCCATCAAGAGCAGCGGCAGGCAAAACAGCCAGCCGCGCCGTCCCGCGCAGGCGGCCAACAGCAGCAGCGGCAGGAGCAGCCAGTAACCCTGGTCGGCCCAGGTGTCCAGGCGCAGTCGCTGGCCGTCGTCGCGCAGGGTTTGGGGCGGATCGAGTACGCCCAGTTGCCGCAGGTCTTTGTCGTCCAGGCGCGCCGCTCGGTAGCGGCCGCCCATTTCGCTGGCGAACGCCTTGAGGGTCGGGCTGTCCAGGCGCGGGATCAGAATCGCACCCTGTTCGTCCTTGAGGAATTCGCCGCTTTCCTGGGTGACCGGCGTGCCTTCACGGCTGCCGATGCCGAGGATTGTCAGGCTTGGCGCCTGGTTACCTTGCAGCAGCAGACGAATGCCCTGGCGTTCCTGCTTGGACAGCGACGAGCCGATCAGCAGCAGGCGCCCCTGGCCGAGGCCGCCGTGCTTGAGCAGCGCCAGGGCCTTGTCCACCGCCAGGTCGGCGCGGTGGCCGGGCTCGGGCATGATCGAGGGGCGCAGTGCTTCGAGCAGGTTACGGCTGGTGGCCAGGTCGTCGGACAGTGGCACCAGGGTGTGGGCGCTGCCGGCATACACGACGATGGCGGTTTGCGCATCCGTGCGCGCCTGCAACAGGTCGTACAGCTTGCGCCGCGCCTGCTCGAGGCGATTGGGCGGGCTGTCGGTGGCGAGCATTTCGGGGGTGAGTTCCAGCAATACCACCAGCGGGTCGGAAGGCTTTTGGCTCTGTTGTTCAACCCGCTGCCAACTGGGGCCCAGCAGCGCCAGCACGGCCAGCAGCCAGGCGATGCCCAGCACGACCCAGGGGGATTTGCTTTCGCGACCGTTGCCGCCGCTGAGCAGTACGGCGTGGAAGGCCGGCGGCAGGATGATCTGCCAGCGTCCGGCGCGCTTTTGCCGGTGCCACAGTTGCCACAGCAACCAACCGAGCAGCGGCAGCAGCAACAGCCACCAGGGGCGCAGCCAGTGCGGCCACAAGGCGATCATCGACGCCTCCGCAGGCGCAGGCGCTTGAGGCGCTGTCGCCATTCAGGGCTTTGTGGCAGGAACAGGCCCCTGCTCGACAGTTTGTCGTACAGCCGCTGTAAGGCGTTGTTCGGCCAGCGCTCCTGCACCACCAGCAACAGGCTCAGCAGCAACGCCAGGGCCAAAGGGCCGCTGTACAGCGCGTGAGCGGGGCGGGCGCGGGTGGGTTGCTGTTCGACGGGTTCCAGGGTGTCGAGGGTGGCCTTGATCTGTTCCAGCTCCTTGCCATCACGGGCGCGGAAATACTGGCCGCCGGTCGCCTCGGCGATGGCCTTGAGCGCCGGTTCGTCGAGGTCCAGGCTCGGGTTTACGCCCAGAATGCCCAGGGAGCCGGTTTGCTCGGGGTCGGCGCCGATGCCGATCGGGTAGATTTTCACGCCTTCTTCAGCGGCCAGGCGCGCGGCGGTGAGCGGGTCGATTTGCCCGGCGTTATTGGCGCCGTCGGTCACCAGGATCAGCACGCGGCTTTGCGCCGGGCGCTGACGCAAGCGTTTCAAGGCCAGGCCGATGGCGTCGCCGATCGCAGTGTTCTTGCCGGCAATGCCGATGCGCGCTTCGTCCAGCCAGGTGCGCACGGTGCGCCGGTCGAAGGTCAGCGGCGCTTGCAGGTAGGCCTGGCTGCCAAACAGGATCAGGCCTACGCGGTCGCCCTCACGCTCTTCAAGAAAGTCACCGAGCAGGTGCTTGACCAGGGCCAGGCGGCTGACGTCCTCGTCCTGCCAGTGCATGTCGGGAAAGTCCATGGAGCCGGAGACATCCACGGCCACCAGCAGGTCGCGGCCACTGGCGGCAATCGGCAGCGGCTCGCCAAGCCATTCCGGGCGTGCGGCGGCGGTCAACAGCAGCAGCCACAGCACCACGTACGGTGCCTGCTGGCGCCAGCCCGGCAGATTGATCCGGGCGCGGCGCCGGGCCAGGCTTTGGAGGTCGCTGAGGTAGCTGACCTTCAAGGCCGGTTCGCCGCTGTCGGCCATCGGCAGGATGAGGCGCATCAGCCACGGCAACGGCAACAGGACGAAGATCCACGGCCAGGCGAACTCAAACATGTTTGCGAATCCAGGTGTCGACGGCTTGGGTCAGGCCGGCGATGGCCTTGTCGTCGAGTTTGCATTCGGGCTTGTAGGCGCCTTCGACCAGCACCATCCAGCGTGTGAGGCCGGCGGCGGGGCAGCGGTTATCCAGGAACGCCAGCCATTTGCGGCCGTTGAGGGTGTGGCTTTGGCTGTAGGGGTAGTCGTTGCGGCACAGGCGCTTGAGCAAGCCATTGAGTTGTTGCAGCCAGGC
>NZ_CVTO01000005.1:0-211 GCF_900004715.1 Pseudomonas sp. 24 E 13 | reverse complement strand
AAATAGGTGACTGACCCACTGCCATCGGGGGCAAGCCCCCTCCCACATTTGATATGCGTCAGTCTGCTGAATTCGTCAGCGCTTGGGATGCGGCGATTCGATCCATGCCAATGTCTGGCAGCGGGTGAACTGTTCCAGGAGGCCCATCGGGTCGAAATCATCGCGACGGGCGTTCTGAGCTTGCTGGTGGTGTTGGCGGGGCTGTTTGTAG
>NZ_CVTO01000098.1:3325-8389 GCF_900004715.1 Pseudomonas sp. 24 E 13 | reverse complement strand
TGCTGCTGTCGGGAGACAGCTCGCCGATGGTCGCCAGTGTCGCTGCCGAGCTGGGCATCGATGAAGCCCACGGCGGCCTGCGTCCCGACGACAAGCTGCAGGTGCTGCAACGCCTGCATCAGGAAGGCCGCACAGTGCTGATGCTCGGCGACGGCGTCAACGACGTGCCCGTGCTGGCCGCCGCGGATATCAGCGTGGCGATGGGCTCGGCCACCGACCTGGCAAAAACCAGCGCCGATGCGGTGCTGTTGTCCAACCGCCTGGAGGCGCTGGTGCAGGCGTTTTCCCTGGCGCGACGCACACGTCGAGTCATCATCGAAAACCTGCTGTGGGCCGGTCTGTACAATGGCCTGATGCTGCCGTTCGCGGCCCTGGGGTGGATCACCCCGATCTGGGCGGCAATCGGCATGTCCCTCAGTTCGTTGACGGTGGTGCTCAATGCCCTGCGCCTGACGCGCCTGCCAAGCGCGCCGGCCGCTGGCCCCCCCTTGATCAATCGCCCGCTGCCGGCGTGAGCCGCGCGGGCATGGAGTGCAGATGCCAGCTCTATACGTGATGATTCCGGCGGCGCTGCTGTTAGTGGGCGTGGCCATCTACATCTTCTTCTGGGCCGTGGACAGCGGCCAGTACGAAGACCTCGACGGCCCGGCCCACAGTGTGCTGTTCGACGACCAGGACCCCAATCACCTGGCCGCCATCGACGAAGCCAACCGCGCCGAGCAGCCGCCCAAGGAACCGCCGCATGCTTGAGCTGGCGCCTTTGCTGGCCTCTGCGCTGATCCTCGGCCTGCTCGGCGGGGGCCATTGCCTGGGCATGTGCGGCGGGCTGATGGGCGCGCTGACCCTGGCGATTCCCAGGGAACAGCGCAGCCGCCGTTTTCGCCTGCTGCTGGCGTACAACCTGGGACGCATCTTAAGTTATGCCGCAGCGGGGTTGCTGATCGGCCTGGCCGGCTGGGCCGTGGCCAACAGCCCGGCGGCGATGTTCATGCGGGTGCTCGCCGGGCTGCTGCTGATCAGCATGGGCCTGTACCTGGCCGGCTGGTGGAGCGGCCTGACCCGTCTCGAAAGCCTCGGTCGCGGCCTGTGGCGACATATCCAGCCGATGGCCAACCGCCTGCTGCCGGTGTCCAGCCTGCCCCGCGCTTTACTGCTGGGCGCGCTGTGGGGCTGGTTGCCGTGCGGGTTGGTCTACAGCACCCTGCTTTGGGCCGCAAGCCAGGGCAATGCGCTGGACAGCGCGCTGCTGATGCTCGCGTTCGGCCTGGGCACCTGGCCGGTATTGCTGGCGACCGGGCTGGCCGCCGAACGTGTCACCGCGCTGTTGCGCAGGCGCAGCGTGCGCATGGCCGGTGGTTTGCTGGTGGTGCTGTTCGGGCTCTGGACCCTGCCCGGGCCGCACCAGCATTGGCTGATGGGGCATTGACCGGCCCTGTGGCATAGCGCCGCTCCCCGTTGATGCAAATCAACATGCCCGCCCCACCCAGCCCCTAGACTCGGCCCACCAGCCAAACCGGGGGACCGCCCGCATGCTCGACGCCATTCGTTGGGACACCGATCTGATTCATCGCTACGACCTGGCGGGGCCGCGCTACACGTCCTACCCCACGGCCGTACAATTCGACAGCCAGGTCGGCACTTTCGACCTGCTCCATGCGCTGCGCGACAGTCGTAAAGCCACCCGGCCGTTGTCGCTGTATGTGCACGTGCCGTTCTGCGCCAATATTTGTTACTACTGCGCCTGCAACAAGGTGATTACCAAGGACCGTGGTCGCGCCCAGGCCTATTTGCAACGCCTGATGCAGGAGATCCAGCAGGTCGCCTGCCATCTCGACCCGAAACAGCCGGTGGAACAACTGCATCTGGGCGGCGGCACGCCGACCTTTCTCAGCCATGACGAATTGCGCCAGGTGATGGCACACCTGCGCCAGCACTTCAATTTGCTCAAGGACGATTCGGGCGACTACGGCATCGAGATCGACCCTCGCGAAGCCGACTGGGCGACCATGGGCCTGCTGCGCGAACTGGGCTTCAACCGCGTCAGCATCGGGTTGCAGGACCTCGACCCCGAGGTGCAACGGGCGGTCAATCGCCTGCAAAGCCTGGAGGAAACCCGCGCGGTGATCGACGCGGCGCGCACCCTGCAATTTCGCTCGATCAATATCGACCTGATCTACGGCCTGCCCAAGCAGTCGCCGCTGAATTTTGCGCGCACCGTGGAGGAAGTCATCCGCCTGCAACCCGACCGCCTGTCGGTGTTCAACTACGCACACCTGCCCGAGCGTTTCATGCCCCAGCGGCGGATCAACACCGATGATCTGCCCTCGCCGGCAGAAAAACTGTTGATGCTGCAAACCACCATCGAACAACTGACCCAGGCCGGCTACCGCTATATCGGCATGGACCACTTTGCCCTGCCGGACGACGAACTGGCCATCGCCCAGGAAGAAGGCACCCTGCAGCGCAACTTCCAGGGCTACACCACCCATGGGCACTGCGATCTGATTGGATTGGGCGTATCGGCGATCAGCCAGATCGGCGACCTGTACTGCCAGAACAGCAGTGATCTCAACGGGTACCAGAATGCCTTGGCGGGCGCGCAACTGGCCACCAGCCGTGGCTTGATCTGCACCACGGACGACCGTCTGCGACGGGCGGTGATTCAGCAGCTAATCTGCAATTTCAGCTTGGTGTTCGAGGACATCGAGCAGGCATTCAACATCGATTTTCGCGGCTATTTCGACGATATATGGCCGCAGTTGCAAATAATGGCCGCAGACGGCCTGATCGAACTGGACGCCCGGGGCCTTCGTGTGATGCCGGCCGGGCGCTTGCTGGTGCGTTCGGTGTGCATGGTGTTCGATGCCTACCTCGAGCACCAGAATCGCCAGCGTTTCTCGCGGGTGATCTGAGACTGCCTACGCCATCGCCAGGGAGGCGGCCTTCATCGCATCGGGGCCACTGAGCCCCTTCATGGCCTTGCCCAACGCAGTCTGCGCCGTGATGAGGCTCGCGTTCAGCACGGCAATCGCACCCTGCAGGTTATTGACCTTGACCCTGGCCTGCTCCGCAGAAAGCGTGTTATCGGCCATGACAGCGGTCAGTTCGGCCTGTTTTTCTGCAATCTGTTTCTTGATCTCGCGGATCATCTTCAAGACCTGCTGGACCTCGTTGGGCAGGCCGCTTTCCTCGATATCGCTGTTGGATTTTTTCGTGTCTCTGACCGCCTGCAAGGCTGCGCCGGAAAGGGTCACCTTCACACCTTCGTCCGTCTTGGTACTGAGGGGCGAAGAAGTGGCGTCCTTCAGCTCTTTACCAGCCGCCGCCGACTTCGCTTCTGCCACCTGGTCTTTCGGCTCCGGCAAAGGCAGCGCGCTGAGGCTTGCCGGGGTATTTGCACCGATGGAAATCATGGGTCTGGCTCCGAATTCAAAAGGTATCGTTACTTTGTATCGGCCACGACACACGGACCTTTATAACGCCGAGGCTTTTCGTACACGCTGGCCTCATCTACCCCCAGTGCGTTACCCTTACGTCTTATGTGTGTTTTCCCACAAGGATTTAAGAAATGTCCGAGCCAGTCAAACTGCGCGCTCACAGCCAGGCTCACTGCAAGGATTGCAGCCTGGCCCCCCTCTGCCTGCCACTTTCGCTGAATCTGGAAGACATGGAAGCGCTGGACGACATCGTTAAACGTGGCCGCCCGCTGAAAAAAGGCGAGTTTCTGTTTCGCCAGGGCGACAAGTTCGATTCCGTCTATGCAGTACGCTCGGGCGCGTTAAAGACATTCAGCCTCAGCGACGGCGGCGAAGAGCAAATCACCGGCTTCCACTTGCCCAGCGAATTGGTCGGTTTGTCGGGGATGGACACCGAAATGCATCCCGTGTCGGCGCAGGCGCTGGAGACTACATCGGTGTGCGAAATTCCTTTCGAGCGCCTTGATGAACTGGCCCTGCAACTGCCACAGCTGCGCCGTCAGTTGATGCGCGTCATGAGCCGCGAGATTCGTGACGATCAACAGATGATGCTGCTGTTGTCGAAGAAAACCGCCGACGAGCGCATCGCGACCTTCCTGGTCAACCTGTCGGCGCGCTTTCGCGCCCGTGGTTTTTCGGCCAACCAGTTCCGCCTGAGCATGTCGCGCAATGAAATCGGCAATTACCTGGGCCTTGCGGTGGAAACCGTGTCCCGCGTGTTTACCCGCTTCCAGCAGAACGCATTGATTGCCGCCGAGGGCAAGGAAGTGCATATCCTCGACCCTATCCAACTGTGCGCACTGGCCGGTGGCTCCCTGGAAGGGTAATCCGCGCTCTGCGGCCGAGCGAACCGGCAAGGCCGCAGGTATACTTCGGGTCCGTTTTCCGCCCAGGACCCTTCGACGATGACTTTCGATTCGTTCGACATCAAATCCCTGATTCGCCCCGTCATCGACTTCCCCAAGCCTGGGGTGATCTTCCGTGACATCACGCCGTTGTTCCAGTCGCCCCGCGCCCTGCGCCTGGTCGCCGACAGCTTTGCCCAGCGTTATGTCGAAGCCGACTTCAGCCATATCGGCGCAATGGATGCCCGCGGCTTCCTGATCGGCTCGATTGTCGCGTACCAGCTCAACAAGCCACTGATCCTGTTTCGCAAGCAAGGCAAATTGCCGGCTGACGTGTTGGCCGAGGCCTACCAGACCGAATATGGCGAAGCGCTGCTTGAGGTGCATGCCGACAGCCTGTGCGAAGGTGACTCGGTGTTGATGTTCGATGACTTGATCGCCACCGGTGGCACCCTGATTGCGGCGGCGAACCTGGTGCGACGCATGGGTGCGCAGATCTTTGAAGCGGCGGCGATTATTGATTTGCCGGAGCTGGGTGGGTCGCAGCGGTTGGAAGATATGGGGGTTCCCACGTTCTGCCTGACGCAGTTCGGGTTGACCGAGCGGTAGTCGTTGTCAGGACGGGCCTCATCGGGGGCAAGCCCCCTCCCACAGTTTTGACTGTGTTCACAAATCAAATGTGGGAGGGGGCTTGCCCCCGATGGCGGCCTCTGGGCCGACCAGGATGTTGGATCAGATCGAGT
>NZ_CVTO01000098.1:0-3275 GCF_900004715.1 Pseudomonas sp. 24 E 13 | reverse complement strand
GCCTGAGATCAAGATCAAAAGCCAGATCAAGAGCGGCTCGCTTCGCATCGTGGTTACGGTTGGGCGCTGCAGAGTTGTGTAGATACCTATGCTCCCTCCCACAGTTTGTCCTGCTGTGGCTTTAGAGAGCGATTGGCTTGCGGCCGGCGAACGAGTGCGCCAGGGTGCCGCCGTCGACCAGTTCAAGCTCGCCACCCAGTGGCACGCCATGGGCAATACGTGAGGTGATCAGCCCCTTGTTGGTCAGCAACTGGGCGATGTAATGCGCCGTCGCTTCGCCTTCAACGGTAGGATTGGTCGCCAGGATCACCTCGGTAAAGGTGCCCTGTTCTTCGATCCGCGCCACCAGTTGCGGAATACCGATGGCTTCCGGCCCCAGGCCATCGAGCGGCGACAGGTGGCCCTTGAGCACGAAGTAACGCCCGCGGTAGCCGGTCTGCTCCACCGCATACACGTCCATTGGCCCCTCCACCACGCACAGCAGCGTGTCGTCGCGACGAGGGTCGGCGCATTGCGGGCAGAGTTCTTCTTCGGTCAGAGTGCGGCATTGGCGACAGTGGCCCACGCCTTCCATGGCCTGGCTCAGGGCCTGGGCCAGGCGGGTACCGCCGCTGCGATCACGCTCCAGCAGTTGCAGCGCCATACGCTGGGCAGTTTTCTGGCCCACGCCCGGCAAAGTACGCAGGGCGTCGATCAGTTGGCGAATCAGGGGGCTGAAGCTCATGGGCGAAGGGTCCGACAAAACAACGAGACGCGGTTTATACCCGCGCCTCGGATTAGCGTCAAATGCTCAATCCTGCGCGACGCGCACGACCAACTTGCCGAAGTTGCGCCCCTCGAGCAAACCGATAAACGCTTCGGGCGCTTGCTCCAGGCCGTCGACCACGTCTTCGCGGAACTTGATCTTGCCCTCGCGAACCCAGGGCGCCATGGCGCTGAGGAACTCCGGCTGGCGATCACCGTAGTCGTCAAACACGATAAAGCCCTGGATGCGCACACGCTTGGTCAGCAAGGTGCGCTGCAGCGCCGGCAGACGATCCGGGCCGCTTGGCGCCTCGTGGGCGTTATACCCGGCGATCAGCCCGCACAGGGGCACCCGCGCCTTGGGGTTGAACAACGGCATCACGGCATCGAACACCTTGCCGCCGACGTTCTCGAAATAGATGTCGACGCCATTGAAGCAGGCCTGGGCCAGCTCGTCGGCAAAGTGTTCGCTCTTGTGGTCGATGCAGGCATCGAAACCCAGCTCATCGACCACGTAGCGGCACTTGTCCGCACCGCCGGCAACGCCCACTACGCGCAAGCCCTTGAGCTTGGCCACCTGGCCCACCACCGAGCCCACTGCGCCGGAGGCCGCGGCCACGACCAGGGTTTCACCGGCCTTGGGCTGGCCGATGTCCATCAGGCCCATGTAGGCGGTCATGCCGGGCATGCCCAATACGCCCAGAGCCATCGACGAGCTGGCCAGGCCATTGGGCACCGGCATCAGGTTGCGGCCATCGGAAATACTGTGGCTTTGCCAGCCGGTGGAACCGACCACCAGGTCGCCCACCTCGAATTTCGGGTTGCGCGACTGCTCGACACGGCTGACTGCGCCACCGGTCATCACGTCGTCGATTTCCACGGGCGCTGCGTACGACGGCGCGTCGCTCATGCGTCCGCGCATATAAGGGTCCAGCGACAGGTAGAGTGTCTTGAGCAGCACCTGGCCGTCGGCCAGCTCTGGCAAATTTACGCGTTCGAGGCGGAAGTTTTCCGGGGTCGGTGCGCCTTGAGGGCGTGAGACCAGCACAATGCGTTGGTTCAGTGTGGATTCTTGAGGCATGAAGGGGCTCCTTTAGCGAATGCATCGGTATAGGGTGCAGACCATCGGGAGGCGGTTGGGGTTCAGATCGTTCCCATGCTCTGCGTGGGAATGCATCCTCGTGACGCTCCGCGTCACCCGCCGGGACGCGGAGCGTCCCTGGCGGGTTACCACGCAGAGCGTGGGAACGATCACCAGGCACAAACAAAAATGCCAGGCACGAGGCCTGGCATTGGAGTGCAGCTAAAGCCTGCCGATCAGAACGGCAGCTTCATGCCCGGTGGCAGTTGCATGCCGGCGGTCATGCCGCCCATTTTTTCCTGGCTGCTGGCTTCGATCTTGCGCACCGCGTCGTTGACGGCAGCGGCGAACAGGTCTTCCAGCACTTCACGGTCGTCATCGCTGACGCCTTCGAGCAGGCTTGGGTCGATGCTGACGCGCTTGATGTCGTGACGACCGGTCATCACCACGCTGACCATATCGCCACCGGCTTTACCGGTGACTTCGGCGTTGGCCAGTTCTTCCTGCATCTTGGCCATTTTTTCCTGCATCTGCTGCGCCTGCTTCATCAGGCCGGCCATGCCACCTTTCATCATGGGAATCACCTCAAAAGTACGTGGATCAAAAGAGTCGCCCGGTTCATGACGCCTGGGGCGCCGGGGCTTCGACAGGTTCAATAGTATCGTGACGGACGACCGCACCGAACTGTTGCATCATTTGTTGGATAAGCGGATCAGCCTGGATCGACGCCTCCGCATCGCGCTGGCGGTTCAGGCGTCGACGCGTCGCAGCCTGGGCCGGGGTTTCCTGTTCGGGCTTGATCAGCTCGATGGCGATGGTCAGCGTGCGCCCATGGTACTGGTTGAGCGCGTCGTTCAGACGGCGCTGCTGGGTGGCATTGAACAAGGCGCTGTGGGCCGGGTCCAGGTGCAGGAGCCAGTGGTCGCCGTCGATGGCAATCAACGTGCAGTTGGCGGCGATACTGCCGGTCATGCCGGAGATAGGCAACTTTGGAAACAATTCCAGCCATTGCAGGGCCAGGCCGGTGGCCGGTGCCGCAGCGGGCTCCACTTCCGGCTCGGGGGCTGGCTCGGCGGTGTGTTCGCTGGCGAGTTCGTCCAGGTAGCTGTAGGCCGAATCCATGTCCGGCTCGATGTAGTCTTCGTCCAGCGGAGGTTCATCGTCGAGGTCGATACCGGGCGTGGCCGCCTCGACCTGAGCCACGGTCGGCTCCGGCACCGGCGCCGATACCCACTCCGGCGCATCCAGCACTACGCTGTCCGGGGTCGGCGCGGGCATTGGCGTCAGTTCGGGCTGCTCGCCGGTGGTGTCCAGTACCGGCTCCACGACGGGCTGTTGCTCGGGCTCAGCGGGCGCTTCAACCGGGTCGTTCCAGGGCAGATCCACCACCGGGGCGATTTGCGGCTCCGGCTCAGGCTCAGCCTCGATCACCGCTTCAGGCTCGGCCTCC
>NZ_CVTO01000073.1:0-4374 GCF_900004715.1 Pseudomonas sp. 24 E 13 | reverse complement strand
CGTGGCTGGCAACTGGTGCAGCGCGGCGTATGGTTGTGGCTGCTGATCCTGTGCGCGGGGGCGCAATTTTATGCTTGAACATGGTGGTCGGCTGCGTAAGGCCGCAATTGAATACGGGATTGCCGAAGCGGATTGGCTCGATTTGTCCACTGGCCTGGCGCCCTGGCCGTGGCCGATCCCCGAGATTCCTGCGCGCGCCTGGGCGCGGTTACCCGAAGCCGATGACGGCCTGGAGAAAGTGGCCAGCGACTACTACGGCGCCGCCCAAGCGTTGCCGGTGCCAGGCTCCCAGGCCGCGATCCAGTTACTGCCGCGCCTGCGCCGTTCGGGCAAGGTCGGAGTGCTGTCGCCGTGTTATGCCGAGCACGCCGAGGCCTGGCGGCGTGCCGGTTATGTCGTACGCGAAGTGCAGGAGCAGGAAGTCGACTTCTTTCTCGACGGCCTCGACGTGCTGGTGGTGGTCAACCCCAATAACCCCACCGGCTTGAACCTGGCCCCTGAGCGCCTGCTCGACTGGCATGCGCGGCTGGCCCAGCGCGGCGGCTGGCTGGTGGTGGACGAGGCCTTCATGGATGTTACCCCGCACTTGAGCCTGGCCAGCCACACCCATCAGGTCGGCTTGATCGTGTTGCGCTCGTTTGGCAAGTTCTTCGGCCTGGCCGGGGTGCGCCTGGGTTTTGTGCTGGCCGAGCGCAAGTTGCTCAGGTTGTTGGCCGAACAGGTCGGGCCTTGGGCGGTCAGCGGGCCGACCCGGGTGATTGGCCAGCATTGCCTGAGCGACAGCGCCGGGCATGTCCGCCAGCGCACCCGTTGCCTTGAGACCGGCCAGCATTTGTTCGACCTGCTGCAGCGCCAGGGCTTTGAACCCCACGGGGGCTGCGCCCTGTTCCAGTGGCTGATCACACCGCACGCCGAACGCTTGCACGAATTCATGGCCCAGCGCGGCATCCTGCTGCGCCTGTTCGTGCACAACAGCAGCGTGCGTTTCGGCCTGCCCGGCAGCGAGGCCGATTGGCAGCGCCTCGAGACGGCCCTGGCCGCCTATAAGGAAGTGACATGACCACGCTGATGGTGCAGGGCACCACCTCCGATGCCGGTAAAAGCACGCTGGTGACCGCGCTGTGTCGCTGGCTGGTGCGCCAGGGGGTTCCGGTCGCACCGTTCAAGCCACAGAACATGGCGCTCAACAGCGCGGTGACCGCCGAAGGTGGCGAGATCGGCCGCGCCCAGGCCGTGCAGGCCCAGGCCGCCCACCTGGCGCCCCACACCGACATGAACCCGGTGTTGCTCAAGCCCAACAGCGACACCGGTTCCCAAGTGATCATCCATGGCCGCGCCGTGACCAGCATGAACGCGGTCGCCTACCACGACTACAAGGCCATCGCGATGCAGGCGGTGCTGGCCTCCCACACCCGGTTGAGCCAGGCCTATGCGGTGGTCATGGTCGAAGGCGCGGGCTCGCCGGCCGAAATCAACCTGCGCGCCAATGACATCGCCAATATGGGCTTCGCCGAGGCCGTGGACTGCCCGGTGCTGTTGATCGCCGATATCAATCGCGGCGGGGTGTTCGCCCATCTGGTCGGCACCCTGGAGTTGTTGTCCCCCAGCGAGCAGGCACGGGTCCAGGGGTTCATCATTAACCGTTTTCGCGGTGATATCGCGCTGCTGCAACCGGGGCTCGATTGGCTGGAGGCGCGCACCGGCAAGCCGGTGGTGGGCGTGCTGCCCTATGTGATGGACCTGCACCTGGAGGCCGAGGACGGTATCGATCAGCGCCAGATCGACAAGGCCGCCCAGGTGCTCAAGGTGGTGGTGCCGGTGCTGCCGCGCATCAGCAACCACACGGATTTCGATCCGCTGCGCCTGCATCCCCAGGTGGACCTGCAATTCGTCGGGCCGGGCCAGCCGATCCCGGCTGCCGACCTGATCATCCTGCCGGGGTCGAAAAGCGTGCGCAGTGATCTGGCGTATTTGCGTGCCAATGGCTGGGACACGGCCGTGGCGCGGCATTTGCGTTATGGCGGCAAGGTGCTGGGCATTTGTGGCGGGTTGCAGATGCTCGGCGAGCAGGTGCATGACCCGCTCGGTCTGGAAGGAGCCGCCGGCTCCAGCGACGGGTTGGGGCTGCTGGCGTTCAGTACCACGCTTGCGCAGGAGAAGCAGCTGCGCAATGTGCGCGGACGGTTGCTGCTGGAGGATGCCGAGGTCAGTGGGTATGAGATCCATGCGGGGGTGACGAGCGGCGGGGCGCTGTCGAATGCCGCTGTGCGGCTTGATGATGGACGCAACGATGGTGCGCAGAGTGCCGATGGGCAGATTCTCGGGACGTACCTGCATGGCTTGTTCGAAACCCCGGCCGCGTGCAGTGCGTTGTTGCGCTGGGCGGGGTTGCAGGAGGTGCAGGAAGTGGATTATCACGCGCTGCGTGAGCGGGATATCGAGCGGTTGGCGGATTTGGTGGAGCACCATCTGGATACGGACTTGTTGCGCAGACTGTGCGGGCTTTGACGGTGTGTACGCGGACAGAATGTGGGAGGGGGCTTGCTGCCGATGGCGGCCTGTGGGCCGACCAGGATGTTGGATTGGACCGAGTACATATCCGTTTCTGCGGTAACGGCTGCTTAGGGTTCCGCCCTTACGACGGCTCACTTTTGAAAAGCGCAAAAGTAAGCAAAACGCTCTTGCCCCACCACTCGGCACCTCGCCTAGGCTCGGTGTGCCAGCGTGGTTTAACGGGGCGCCTAAGATCAAGATCAAGAGCGACTCGCTGCGCATCGTGGTTAGGGTTGGGCGCTACTGAGTTGTGTAGTCAGCCGCGGACTAAATGTGGGAGGGGCGGTGCGACGATTCGACTTGCCCCCGATAGCGGTGGGTCAGCTATCGAAGTTTTCACTGTCACTCCCTCATCGGGGGCAAGTCGAATCGTCGCACCGCCCCTCCCACATTGTTCGGTGGCGGCCTCAGCCGGTCGGCGGGCCTTGGAAGGTATGTGCTTATGCATCAATTAATTCTCGGCGGCGCTCGCTCGGGCAAGAGTCGGCTGGCCGAAAAGCTCGCCGGCGACAGCGGGCTGTCTGTGATTTATATCGCCACCAGCCAACCGCTGGACGGTGAGATGAATCAGCGCGTTGCCTTGCATCGCGAACGGCGTCCGGAGCATTGGGGGTTGATCGAAGAACCCGTCGAGCTGGCGCGTGTGCTGCGTGAAAACGCCGCTGCCGGCCATTGCCTGTTGGTCGACTGCCTGACTTTGTGGCTGACCAATCTGTTGATGCTCGAGGATGCCGAGCGCCTGGCGTTCGAGCGCGATCAGTTGCTGCAAACCCTGGCGTCGCTGCCGGGTGAAATCATTTTTGTCAGCAACGAGACCGGACTGGGTGTCGTGCCGCTGGGCGAATTGACTCGCCGTTATGTGGATGAAGCCGGTTGGCTGCATCAAGCCTTGGCCGAGCGGTGTCAGCGTGTGGTGCTGACGGTGGCCGGCCTGCCCCTGACTTTGAAAGGTACTGCGTTATGACCGATTCCTGGTGGCTCAACCCCTGCAAGGCCATCGATGCTTCTGCGCAGAAACAGGCGCGGGACCGTCAGCAGCAGTTGACCAAACCCGCTGGTTCCCTCGGCCAGTTGGAAGCGCTGGCGGTGCAATTGGCCGGGTTGCAGGGCCGGGTCAAGCCCTCGGTGGATCAACTGTGGATCGCGATTTTTGCCGGCGACCACGGCGTGGTCGCGGAAGGCGTGTCGGCGTTTCCCCAGGAAGTGACCGGGCAGATGCTGCACAACTTTGTCACCGGTGGCGCGGCCATCAGCGTGTTGGCGCGGCAACTGGACGCGCAGTTGGAGGTAGTCGATCTCGGCACGGTGACGCCATCCCTGGCGTTGCCCGGCGTGCGTCACCTGAATATCGGCGCGGGCACGGCCAACTTCGTCAACGGCCCGGCGATGACCCAGGCTCAGGGCAATCAGGCCCTGCAGGCCGGGCGAGACAGCGCACACCGCGCCCTGGAAAACGGCGCACAGCTGTTTATCGGTGGCGAGATGGGCATCGGCAACACCACCGCCGCCAGTGCGTTGGCCTGTGCGCTGCTCGATTGCCCGGTGAGTGACCTGACCGGGCCGGGCACGGGTTTGAATGCCCAGGGTGTCAGTCATAAGGTGGCGGTCATCGAGCGCGGCCTGACACTGCACGGGGCCCAGCGCGACGACGCGCTGCAGACGCTGTTCAACTTGGGGGGCTTTGAAATCGCCGCGCTGGTCGGTGCCTATCTGGCCTGCGCCCAGGCGGGCATCGTGGTGCTGGTGGACGGGTTTATCTGCAGCGTCGCCGCACTGGTCGCCACGCGCCTGAACCCGGCCTGCCGCGAGTGGCTGGTGTTC
>NZ_CVTO01000041.1:0-733 GCF_900004715.1 Pseudomonas sp. 24 E 13 | reverse complement strand
GACCGCCTTCGGTCACGGTGGAACCGGCCGTCAGCGTGACAGTGGTGGTATCGACCACATCAGTAATGGTGGTGACCGCAGGCGTCGTGCTCGGCACCAGGTTTTCAAAGTTGCCGCCGGTAGCGCCTGTAATAGTGGTGCTGACGGTCGAGCCATTAACGTAGACGTCATTGGCCGGGGTATCGACAACCACAGTACCCGTCGATTCCCCCGCCTTGATGGTAATCACCGAGCCATTGCTCAAGGTGACGTTCACCGGGGTTTGTGCCGGGTTGGTCAAGGTCGCGGTGTAGGTGATCTGGCCACCTTCAGTCACGTTCGAACCAGCCGTCAAGGTCACGGTGGTGGTATCGATGGTGTCGGTAATCTGCGTCACGGCCGGGTTAGGGTCGAGGGTCAGTACCAGGTTGTTGCCGCCGGTGATGCCGGTGACGTTGACGCTGATCTGGCTGGCGTCGAGGTACGGGCTGTCGTTAGGCGCCAGGGGCACGTTGACGGTGCCGGTCAGTTGGCCGGATGGGATGGTGATCACCGCGCCGTTGGACAGGGTGATGGTCAAGTCGCTGGTGCCGGCCTGGGTCACGGTGGCGGTATACGTCAGCACGCCCCCGGCTTCGGTGATGCTCGGGGTGGCGCTCAGGCTCAGGGTCGAAGGCTGCAGCGCCAGGTTGCCGTTACCTGCAGAAGCTTGAGCACCATTAAAGGTATTCAGCGTTGCTGTGCCCTGGCCGAT
>NZ_CVTO01000072.1:0-7197 GCF_900004715.1 Pseudomonas sp. 24 E 13 | reverse complement strand
ATGAACGAACTTGCGCTTCCAGATCGGGCGTAAATCCTGTTGTTTCATCAGCCGACGGACCTTGTGCCGCCCAATGGATACGCCATCGCTACGCAGTGCTTTCATCACCCGACGACTGCCATAACAGTGCTCATTGGTCATGAACGTAGCTTTGACCTGAGCTGCAACCGGACAGACAGCTTTTGGCTTAAAAGACCGCTGACGAGCTTCATAGAACCCCGAACGGCTGATCCGCAAAACCCGGCAGATACGTATTACCGGGTAGGCCTTGCATTGCATTTGGTGAACCAATTGGTGGATCACTTCAATTCGCGGGCAAAGAAGGCCGTAGCTTTTTTTAATATATCGTTGTCAGTCTTCAGCTCGCGGATCTGCTGCTCAAGCTGACGAATACGCTGTTGCTCGCTGGTTAACGGTTTACCAATCCCTGTACCACCTAACTGCTCGGCTTGGTACTGCTGGACCCAGCGGCGCACGGCAGTATCACTCAAGTCTAAATCGGTACAAACGGAGTTCACGCTCAGGCCTTGGTCAACAATCATCTTGCAGACTCTTAGCTTGAAAGCGGCGTCGAATTTTCTGTACTTCTTGGTCATGGAATACTCCTCAATAGGTGTAGTTTCACCTATTGAGGTGTCCGGGACTATTAGACCAGCTCAACCGTAATCGGGGGCAAGCCCCCTCCCACATTGGATACGGGTTACCCCATCGCCTGCGCCAGGCTGCGGATGAACGCGGCGCTGTCGATAATGCCGTCATGGTCAGTCTCGATCATCACCGAACGCTCGATGCGTCCCTGGCTGATCACTGTCGCCATCTGCTGTTCAATCAATTCCCTGAAGCGCCCTGCCCGGCTCATGGACGCCCACCAGCAACTGACTGGCGCCTTGATCGGCTTGAAGTCCGACGCGACCATGCGTTCGCTCAACGCGCGGTCGACGTCCCAGGCAATCTGCGCTTCGTTGCCGTGCAGCAATTGCTCCTTGATGGCGGTAAAGGTTTCGCCCAAGGCCTGCTCAGCCCAGCTCACGAACCCTTGCCATTGACCCATTTCATCCTCGGCATCGCGCTGGCACTGCTCCCAGGCACGCTGTATCGCCTCGGCGAACTCAGGGAACATCACGCCCAGTAACGCCGCGCGGCGCTCGTTGGCCGAAACCTCACGATCTTCCCCCACGTCTACCGCATCCCAGTAAGGCTTGACCCACTGCGGCGGCGCGGCGTCGATCCACCCCACAAACTCCACCTCACGCCCCGCCTGTTCCAGGCCGTGCGCCACTTCCATCGCCAGGTTGCCGCCCAACGACCAACCTGCCAGGCGGAACGCCCCGTGGGGCTGGGCCATCAGCAATTGTGTGGTGTAATCCTCGACCATCACTTGCCAGTGCGGCACCGCAGCGCCCTCCTCGGCCAATGCTCGGCACATCACCCCGAATACCGGGCGCTGCTCGCGCAGTGCCAGGGCAATCGCGGTGTAGCAATGCACCGAGCCAAAGCTTGGGTGGAACAGGAACAACGGCGTGCCTTCGGTCTGCTGGTTGAGCCTGACGATCAACGACGTTCGGTTATCGCCCTGCAAGCAGCTGACCTGCCCGGCCACAGTTGGATTGAGCATCAACTGGCTGACCGACAAATTCACGCCGCTGGCCTTGCGGATGCGCTCCTTGAGCATCAGTACCCGCAACGAATGGCCACCCAGTTCGAAGAAATTGTCGTGCAGCCCCACGCGTTCCACGTCCAGCACCTCGCTCCAGATCGCCGCGACCTGCTGCTCTATTTCGCTGCGGGGTGCCTGGTACTGCCCGGTGCCGTGGGCCTCTGGCTTGGGTAATGCCCTGCGATCCAGCTTGCCGTTCGGGCTCAGCGGCATCTGCGCCAATACCACCCACTGCGCCGGCACCATATAGTCCGGCAACTGCGCGGCCAGGTGCGCAACCAACGCGGCTTTCCAATCGTCCTGCGGCTGTTGCAGCACCAGGTAACCCACCAGGTGGGTGCCGTCGACCGCGAGCACTGCCGCTTCACGGATGCTGCTGTGTTCCAGCAGGCGCGCTTCGATCTCACCCAGCTCGATGCGCAGCCCGCGCAGTTTGACCTGATGGTCGATGCGCCCGGCGTACTCAAGCACGCCATCGTCGCGATAACGTGCCAGGTCGCCGGTGCGATACAGGCGCGTGCCGCTGCCGAACGGATCGGTGACAAAACGCTCGGCGGTCAGCGCGGGACGACGGTGATAACCCCGCGCCAGCCCGACCCCACCCAGATACAACTCACCCAACACACCGACCGGCGCCGGTTCCAGGTTGGCGTCCAGCACATAGCACGAAAGATTGGCGATTGGCCGGCCGATCGGCACGGCGTCGCGGCCCTCTTCGACGCAGGTCCAGTGGGTCACGTCGATTGCCGCTTCGGTGGGGCCATACAAATTGTACAACCCAGCGCCGGGTAGCTTGGCGAAGACCTGCTGCTGGGCGTCGGCGGGCAGCGCTTCGCCACTGCAGACAATGCGTTGCAGGCTGTGGCACGAGGCCACCTCTGCGTCTTGCAGGAAGGCTTGCAGCATGGACGGCACGAAATGCAGCGTGGTGATCTGGTGCGCGTTGATCAGGCTGACCAGCCGCGCCGGGTCACGATGGTCGCCCGGTGCGGCCACCACCAGGCGTGCGCCGGTCATCAATGGCCAGAAGAACTCCCACACCGACACGTCAAAGCTGAACGGCGTTTTCTGCAGCACGCTGTCACGGGCCTCGAGGCCATACGCCTGCTGCATCCAGCACAGCCGGTTGGTCAGTGCACGATGGCGGTTGCCGGCGCCCTTGGGCTGGCCGGTGGAGCCGGAGGTGTAGATCACATAGGCGAGGTTTTCGCCGTGCACGGCGACGTTCGGGTTGTGGACGCTGAAGGCGTCCGGCGAGGCGTCGCCGCTTTCCAGCACCAGGCATTGCACGCCGGCTGGCACCGGCAGTTGCGCCTGCAGATGGGCCTGGGTCAACAGCAGTTGCACAGCGCTGTCCTGCAGCATGTAGGCCAGTCGCTCACGCGGGTATTCCGGGTCCAGCGGCACGTAGGCACCGCCCGCCTTGAGCACCGCCAACAGGCCCACGACCATTTCGATCGAGCGCTCCAGCGCCAGCCCCACCAGTACGTCCGGGCCGACGCCGGCAGCGATCAGGCGATGGGCCAGGCGGTTGGCCCGGGCGTTCAATTCGGCGTAGCTCAAGGTGTGCCCGGCAAACAGCAGCGCCGGGGCCTGCGGCGTGCGATGCACTTGCGCCTCGATCAACTGATGCACCGCTTGATCCAGAGGATATTCCACCGCAGTGGCGTTCCATGTCTGCACCAGCGTTGCGCGCTCGGCGGCGGCCAGGGTTGGCAATGCGCCCAGGGGTTGGGAAGCATCGTCTGCCAATGCCATGAGTAATTGCTGGAAGTGCTCGGCCAGGCGCTGGATGTGCGCTGCGCTGAAGGCCTTGCGGTCGTAGTTGAACTCCACGCCCAGGCTGTCGCCTATCGCCAGCAGGACCGTCAATGGGTAGTGGGTCTGCTCCAGGCTTTGCACCGCGCCAAAGCGCAGCCCCGACGGCGCGCCCTGCTCCAGGGCCTCGGACACCGGGTAGTTTTCGAAGACCAGGATACTGTCGAACAGCGCTTCGCCACCCAGCCCGGCCCAGCGCTGGATCTCGAACAACGGTGTGTGTTCCTGCTCACGCAAGCTCAGGTTCTGCTGCTGGACCTGCTGCAGCCACTGACTGACCGACATCTGTGCATCCGGGGTCGCCACCACCGGCAAGGTGTTGATGAACAGGCCGACCTGCTGTTCAATCCCGCGCAATTGCGCCGGACGCCCTGCCACTGTAGCGCCGAACGCCACGGTGGCGTGCCCGGTGTGGTGCTGCAGCAGCAACAGCCAGGCGCTTTGCACCAAGGTGTTGAGGGTGACTTTGTTGCGCTGGACGAACGCTTTGAGACGCTCGGTCTGCGGCGCGTCAAGACTCAGGCGATGCTCACCGTTAATCGCCAGGGCCGTGTCGTCCTGCACCTGTGCGCCACGCGCCAGGCGCGTAGGTTCCTGCAAGTTGATCAACTGGTCTTTCCAGAACGCCTGGCTGAGTGCCTTGTCCTGGGCGTGCAGCCAGGCAATGTAATCGCGATAACGCCCGGTCGGCACCGGCAATGGTTCACCTGCATAGTGTTGCAGGACTTCGCCAAACAACTGCGAACCGCTCCAGCCGTCCATCAGGATATGGTGATTGGTGTAGATCAAGTGATAGCTCGACCCACCGGTGCGCACTACCGTCAGGCTCAACAGCGGCGCCTGTTCCAGCACAAAGCCCTGGGCCCGCGCCGACTCGGCCAGGCTGTCGAGGGATAAGGCAGCATCGTCGCGCGCTTGCCAGTCCAGCTCGACAAACGGCAGGCGAACCTGCTTGTAGACCACCTGCAAGGGCTGCTCCAGCTCGGCCTGCCAGACAAAACCGCTGCGCAGGATCTCATGACGCTCGACCGCCGCCTGCCACGCTTGGTGGAAGCGCGGTACATCCAGGCCGTGCACGTCGATGCGCATCTGGTTGATGTAGTCACCCGAGCCTTCGCCGTACAGCGACTGGAACAGCATGCCCTGCTGCATCGGTGACAGCGGGTACAGGTCTTCGACCTCGGCGGCGTTCAGCGCCAGGTCATCGAGCTGCTGCTGGGTCAGGTTCGCCAGGGGGAAGTCGGACGGCGTCACGCCCCGGTTGGCCGGCTCGCAGCAGTGGTCGATCAGGGCCTTGAGTTCCCGTGCGTATTCATCGGCCAGTTGCTGGACAGTCGCTTGCGCGAACATCGCCTGGCTGAAACTCCAATTGAGCCTCAACTCGCCGCCATACACCTGGCCGTTGATTTCCAGCCAGTTACCCAACGGCGCCTCCGGGCTTTGCTCGGCACCGCTGGCGTCGCCGGAAGGCGTAAACAGCCCTGGCCGCTCGGCGCTGTCGAAGCTGACGTCGAACTGTCCCAGGTAGTTGAACGTGATGCGCGGGCGTGGCAACGCGGCCAAGGCCTGCCGGGCCTCGGCATCGCCCAGGTAACGCAGGGCGCCAAAGCCCAGGCCCTTGTCGGGGACGGCGCGCAGTTGTTCCTTGATCTGTTTGAGGGAGCTGGCCAGGGTGGTGGCCGGCAGCAATTTCAACGGGTAAAGGCTGGTGAACCATCCGACGGTGCGGGTCAGGTCGATCTCGTCGAACAGGTCTTCGCGGCCGTGGCCTTCGAGCCTGATCAACATCGACTCATCACCGGTCCAGCGCGTGATCACACGGGCCAGGGCGGTCAGCAACAGGTCGTTGATCTGGGTGCGATAGGCACTCGGCGCGTCCTGCAGCAAGCGACGGGTGTAGACCGGGTCCAGCTGCGTACTCACACTCAGCGCCAGGTGGTTGCTCAGGCTGGCCTGCGGGTCGGCGCCCGGCAAGCCGGACGGACTGCCGTGCAGTTGCGCCTGCCACCAGACCAGTTCGTGTTGCAGTGCCTCACTGCGCGCATACGTCTGCAGGCGTTCAGCCCAGGCGCGGGTGGCGCTGGTCTTGGCCGGCAGTTGCACGGCGGCGCCCTGGGCCAGTTGCTGATAGGTGCTTTGCAAATCTTCGAGCAGGATGCGCCAAGACACGCCGTCAACCACCAGGTGATGGATGACCAGCAACAATCGCTGGGACCCGTCGGCCAGTTGCGCCAGCACCGCACGCAACAAGGGCCCCGCCTCCAGGTCGAGGCTGCGCTGGGCTTCTTCGCCCAGGGCGTCAAGTTCCTCGACTGTATTCAAGGTGGTCTGCCACAGCACCTGGTCGGCCTGGTGCAGGTGCGGCCCACGGTACGCCGCACTCCAGCCCGCCGGCCCCTGCACAAATGTGCTGCGCAAGGCATCGTGGTGCACGATCAGCGCCTCAAGCGCGGCCACCAGCAGCGGCACCTGCAAGGGCTGGTGCGGTTGCAGCACCACCGATTGGTTCCAGTGGTGACGCTGGGGGATGTCATCGGCAAAAAACGCCTGCTGCACCGGCAACAGCAGCAGCTCGCCGCTCAGTGCCGACTGATCCAGCAGCACTGCGCCCTCGCCTTCCCGGGCGACTGCCGCCAGGCTCTGCACGGTCTGGTGCTGGAACAGGTCCTTGGGCGAAAAGCGCACGCCGACCTGACGCGCCCGGCTGACCACCTGGATCGACATGATCGAGTCGCCGCCCAGCTCAAAGAAGTTGTCATGCAAGCCCACTTGCGGCAGGCGCAGCACGTCGCACCAGATCGCGGCGATCTTGCGCTCCAGTTCGCTCTGGGGCGCTACATACACCTGCTGCATCAGGCTTACATCCGGCAGCGGCAGGCCCTTGCGGTCGAGCTTGCCGTTGGGGGTCAGCGGCATGCGTTCGAGGAACATCAGGTGGGTAGGCACCATGTAGTCCGGCAAACGGGTTTTCAAGGCGCGACGCAGGGTTTCGCGGCCGTTGGCCTGGGCGACGGCATCGTCGAGCAGGGCCGGATCAAGCGGCACCACGTAGGCCACCAACTGCTTGCCGGTCGGACCTTCCTGGGCCACCACCACGGTTTCGCCGACGCTGTCCTGTTCGCGCAGGCGCGCTTCGATTTCACCCAGTTCGATACGGAAACCACGGATCTTGACCTGATGGTCGACACGCCCCAGGTAGTCCACCACGCCGTCCGGACGCCCACGGGTCAGGTCGCCGCTGCGATACACGCGGCTGCCGGGCTTGCCGAACGGGTCCGGCACAAAGCGTTCGGCGGTCAACGCCGGACGCTCCAGGTAACCCCGGGCCACGCCCTCGCCGCCCAGGTACAACTCACCGGCCACGCCGATGGGTTGCAGGTTGAGCTGCGCGTCCAGCACGTAGCCGCTGCGGTTGCCGAGCAAGGTGCCGATGGGCGCGTAGACGGCGCCGCATGGGTCGCCCTTGCGCGCCTTCCACAGCAGCGGCGTGACCACGGTTTCGGTGGGGCCGTAGCCGTTGAACAGGTAGGTCGGCTTCAGCGCGCGCCAGGCCAGGTCATAGCTGGCCTGGGCCACGGCGTCACCGCCGAAGCAGTACACCCGAACGGCTGGAGGATTGCCGTCGCGCTCGGCGTGTTCGGCCAGTTGCTGCAGGTACACCGGTGGGAACACCGCCATGGTCACGTTGTGGCGGTGCATCTGTTCATAGGTGTATTCCGGCA
>NZ_CVTO01000070.1:0-1990 GCF_900004715.1 Pseudomonas sp. 24 E 13 | reverse complement strand
TGTCGTAGTCGTATTGGCGTTGGTAAAGGTGGTTTCCTTGCTGGGTGACGGCGTGGGCGTGCAGGCGGTTTTGGTCGTCGTAGTGGTAGTGGCTGAGCAGTTGGCCTTGTTGGCGTTGGTGTTCGCGGCCGGCGTGGAACAGGTGGGAGGTCAGCAGTGCGCCATTCAGCTCGACGGTGGCCAGGTGGCCGCCTTTGTCGTGGTTGAAGGTCAGACGGTTATTATCCGGCAGGCGTAAATGTTGAAGTTGCCCGCAGGCATCGTAGCCATAGCGCAAGGTGCCCCAGCCCTGGTGCTCAGCAGTGAGGCGGTTTTGTTTGTCGTACTCGTAGGCCAGCGCCCAGTGGCCGTCTTCGACGCTGAGGAGGTTGCCTTGGCGGTCGTAGGTGTAGTCGACCGTATTGCCATCGGGGAGGGTTTTTCTTACAAGACGACCGGCATGGTCGCGCTCGTATTGGGTAACAAGCTGACTACCGTCGTCGCCGTGTTCGGTCTTTTCCAGCAGGTTGCCGTTGAGGTCGTAGGCGTAGGCGGTGCGTTGGCCGTCGAAGCCGGTTTCCTGTCGGATCAGGCCGTTGGGGTGGTAGTCCAGTTGATGGGTTTCGCCAACTTCGTTTTCGATTTCAGTCAGCAAAAGGCGGGCATTGTCGTAGCGATACTTGACCTGGGTACCATCGGCGTTGATGCGGCGGCTGATCAGGTGCAGTCCGTCGGCGTATTCGTAGCGGGTGACGTGGCCGAGTTCATCGCGTTCGGCGATGATTTTTCCGTAGGGGTTGTAGCTGAATTCCCGCGTAGCGCCGTCCGGCAGTACCCAGCGAGTCAAGCGTCCTACCGCGTCCCATTGATACTGAGTCAGCGCGCCGTATTCATCCTCCCGCGCAACCTGCCGCCCCAGGTCGTCATATCGATAGCGCTTGATGCCACCGTTGGGCAGCTGTTCTTCAACAAGCTGCCCACGCTCATTCCACACCAGCCGATGACAACTGTGGTCGGGATACCAGACCCCGGTCAGTTGCCCTTGCTTGTCGTAGCTGTAGTCGGTCGCGTTGCCCTCCGGATCAATCCTGCGGATGACATCGCCTCGCTCATTACGCTCGTATTTCCAAACTGCCTCACCACGCCGCACGACCCGTACGAAACCATTGTCATGCTCGTAGGACGTCGGCTCATCCTCTCCCGGAAACAGCGCGACCAAGCGTCCGGCTTCGTCGTACTGATACGCCGTCACCGCGCCCAGCGGGTCCTGCTCGACGGTCAGTCGGCCCTTGTCGTCGTAGGATTTGAAATGCCGGGCACCGTCGGGATCGATGCGCTGTACCAGTCGCGCCCGGTCGTCATGCACGTACACTTCCTGGCTGCCATCGGCGTTGTGCACGTTGACGCTGCCGTCATCGCTCCATACATAGCGCGTGTCCATCTGCGAAAAACTGGCCCAGTGCCGGACACAGCGCGCGGCTTTACCAGACCTTTCCCACGCCCAAAAGAAACCCGCCCCACCGGCCAACTGCCGCTCAAGAATGACGTGCTGTTCGTCGTACCGATAAACCTCGCGTTCACCGACGGCATTGGTCGCCGACACCAGTCGTCCAGCATCGTCGTAGGCGTAGGAAACGACGTTCTGCTCGGTCACCCACACGAAGGGTTCATGGCCTTTGGCGCGATGAACCTGGTAGTCCACCGCCACGATGCGGTCGAATTCATACCGCAAAAAAAGCGAACGGCCCGCACCGTTATCCAGTCGCTCAGTGCGCCCCAACCGATCCCGGAAAATGCGCAATCGGTTGTCATACGCATCGCTGATCGCCGTCAGCACACCGTCGCAAAAGTGATAGAACCGAGAAGCCTGGGCCAGCACCAACTCGTCAGGCGCCGAGCCCAAGTAGATCGCAGCTTCCGCCAGGCTATTGGTAATCGCCGGTCGAGCCGCCGTCGGCAAGGGCAGGGTGGTCGAGCGATTCTCATGGTCGGTCCACACCACCGAATCGCC
>NZ_CVTO01000067.1:0-18526 GCF_900004715.1 Pseudomonas sp. 24 E 13 | reverse complement strand
CCCAGGCCCAGGCCGGCCAACTCGCCAAGGACCTCGAGGTACGACGCCACCAGGGCCTGGCGCCGTTCAGGGTCATAGAAGAAGTGCGGCAATTGCCGGGCATGACCCAGGCGCTGTACAGCGCGCTGGTTCCCGAGATCAGCCTGTGGAGTGGCCTGGACCGGCCCGATCCGGCCTTCGCCAGCACGCTGATGCGCCGCGCCTTGAACCTGCCGCACCTGAGTGCGGTGGGCGCCGACCCCGGTGAGGTGCTGGTGATCGACAGCCGCGCGCAACGCCCCGGCGGCTACCACGCCCAGTTGCAAGCCACCGTGTTATTGAGCCCCGCGCAAGGCAGCGCACAACCTTATCGAGTCTTACGTTGGCAAGAATGAACGAACCCTTATCCGCACGGCTGCACCTGCTGACGGAGCCCATCACCCAGCGCTGGCGCGGCAGCCTGTTGCAAATGGGCTGGCGGCTGTGGCTCAAGGAGCTGCGTGGCTGCCTGCCGGCCTGGCTGTCGCTGCAGGACATCCCCGAGCATGTGTACCCATGGCCGCTGACCGCGCCCGTGTCGCCCCTGGCCGGCGAGGCGCGCCAGGTGCTGTTGCTGGCGCCCTCGGCGGTGCTGGTGCAAGCCTTGCAGTTGCCCCCGGCGGCGGCGCGCAACCTGGCGACGGTGGTGGGGTATGAACTGGACCGTTTTACCCCGTTTGATGCGGCGCAGTTGTACTTCGTCGCGCGCCAGGAGCGGCGCACTCCGACCCACGTGCACGTGACGCTGGTGGCGATCCTGCGCGAGCGCCTCGACCAGATCCTCACGGAGTGCGCCGCCCTCGGCTTGCAGCCACACGCGGTGGATGTGGCGGACGCGGCGGGCGTCCCGATGGGCATCGACCTGCTGCCGGTACCGCTGCGTCCACGCCAGCGCCCGGCGGGCAAAGGCCTGCAACGCAGCCTGCCGTGGCTGTGCGGCGCCTTGCTGATTGCCGCCATGCTGCTCTGGCTCAACGACCGCCAGCGCGTGCTCGACAGCATGCAGCAAAGCGTGCGCGCGCAAAAAGCCCAGGTCGCCCAGATCCAGGCCCTGCGCCAGCAACTGCTCAATACCCGTGGCGCCGCGCAGTACCTGATTCGCCGCAAGACCGCCCAGCCGCCGCTGGCCGGGCTGCTCAACGAACTGACCGCCTGCCTGCCGTCCGACACCTGGATCGACCAGTTGGAAGTCAACGACGGCGCCGACGTTTCATTCTCCGGGCAAAGCGCCAAGGCCAGCGCCCTGATCACCCGCATCAAGGGCTGCCACAGCCTGGAAAATGCCCAGTTCGAAGGGGTGATCCAACCCGATGCGCAAACCGGCAAGGATCAATTTTCCTTGCGCGCCCACCTGCACCAGGAGGCCGCCGATGCGCCGACCACTGACACCCCGTGAGCGCCGTGGCGCAGCCCTGATCGGCCTGGCCCTGGTGCTCGGCGCCGCGTATTGGCTATTGGTCGACAGCTGGTTCGCCGGCCCCTTGCGCGAGATGGGCGAGCAGGCCGAGCAGCTGCGCGAACAGCAGCAACGCTACGCCGGCATATTGCGCCAGGGTGATTCCCTGCGTCAGCAACTCGAGGAGGCCCGCCAGGACCCGGCCAGCAGCACCAGCCTGCTGCCCGGCGATGACCCCAGCGCCGTGGCGGCGGACCTGATGCAACGCATCGCCGACCTGATCAACAGCCGCGCCGGCCTCGGTGGCGGCTGCAGCCTCACGCAGCGCATGCCGATCACCCCCGAGCAGGACGACAGCGAACCCTACCGCCAAGTCAAAGTCAGCCTGACCCTGAACTGCGCCATCGAACCCTTGACCGCGATCCTGCATGAGCTGGAGTACCAGCGCCCGTTTCTGTTTGTCGATGAGATGAGCATCCGCCGTGGGCCGAACGCGCCCGCCAGCGGTGGTGCCGGTCAACTGGTGGTGCACCTGCTCGTGCGTGGCTACCTGCAACCGGCTTCCGCCGCGCAGGTGCGCCGATGATCAACGCACTGCGTCCCCTGGAGTGGCTGTTGCTCGGCGTGGCCGGGCTGTTGGGCCTGTTGATGGTCGGCATCCTCAGCAGCATCGGCGATGCGCCTGAGTGGTTGCCGGCGCCCGAACCCGATGCGCGCGCCAACGCCACGGCCAAGGTACTGGTGGCCCCGAGCGCAACCCTGGAAAGCCTCGCCGGCACCTGGCAGGCGCCGCTGTTCAGCCCTGACCGCAGCCCTGACCGCGCGGTTGGCCAAGCCGCCGTTTCCAGCCTGTCGAGCCTGACGCTGACCGGCATCGTACTGGACGGCGACCTGCGCGTCGCACTGCTCAAACGCGCGGACGGCCCGCCCTTGAAAGTCCACCAGGACCAGACCCTGCCCAACGGCTGGCGCCTGGAACACCTGACACCCCGCGAAGCCCGCTTTGTCCTCGACGGCCGCACGCAGACCCTGAGCCTGCGAGGCCTGCGTCTGCCGCCGCCGTCGACCACACCCCCGATTACCCTTCCTCACGAGTCCGCCCCTTGATCGATACATTCCCCGGCGCTTTGCGCACCACCGTGTTTTGCCTGGCCACCGCCGTTTCCCTCGGTGGCTGCGGCACATTCCCTGAGCATCTGGACCCGGACGAGGCCTTGCTGCATGAGGCGATGCAGGGCACCGGCGCGCAACGCCCGCCCGTGGACCCGGCCAGCGAACAGGCCCCGGTCGACAGCAGCCAGCCCCAGGCCAAGACGCCGCCCCAGCGCCAATTGATTCGCGGCAACCAGCAGTTCGTGCGCCAACCCACAGCGGCCCCGGCCGGCAAGGCGCAGGCGGGCGGCGACATCGTGTTCAACTTCGCCGACCAGCCAATCGAGGCGGTGATCAACAGCGTGATGGGCGACCTGCTGCATGAGAACTACAGCATTGCCCAGGGGGTGAAGGGTAACGTCAGCTTTTCCACCTCCAAACCGGTGAACAAGGAGCAGGCGCTGTCGATTCTCGAAACCCTGTTGTCGTGGACCGACAACGCCATGATCAAGCAGGGCAACCGCTATGTGATTTTGCCGGCCAACCAGGCGGTGGCGGGCAAGCTGGTGCCGCAGATGCGCGTGGCGCAACCGTCCAACGGCCTGTCGGCGCGACTGTTTCCACTGCGTTATATCTCGGCCACCGAGATGCAGAAATTGCTCAAGCCGTTTGCCCGCGAGAATGCCTTTCTGCTGGTTGACCCGGCGCGCAATGTGCTGAGCCTGGCCGGTACCCCGGAGGAGTTGGCCAACTATCAGGACACCATCGACACCTTTGACGTGGACTGGCTCAAGGGCATGTCGGTGGGTGTGTTCGGCCTGCAACGCGCCTCCGTCGCCGAACTGATGCCCGAGCTGCAAAAAATGTTCGGGCCCGACAGTGGCATGCCGTTGGCGGGCATGGTGCGGTTCTTGCCGATCGAGCGCACCAACTCGGTGGTCGCGATCTCGTCGCAGCCGCAGTACCTCAGCGAAGTCGGTGACTGGATTCACACCATCGACGAAGGCGGCGGCAACGAGCCGCAGATGTATGTGTACGACGTGCGCAACATGAAGGCCACGGACCTGGCCAAGTACCTGCGGCAGATCTACGGCAGCGGCGCGATCAAGGACGACGCCCCGGCCAAGGTCGCGCCCGGTTTACGCACCGCGACCCTGTCATCGCCCGGCACCAACAGCACGTCCGGCAGCACGCCTGGCGGCTTGAGCAATAACTTGAATAACAACCAGCCTGCTGCCGAGGATGAGGAGCAGGAGCCACAAGCCGAGGACACTGTCGAGCAAGACACCACCGAAGGCGCGCCGGCCAAAAGCCTCGACGCCGGTACGCGCATCACCGCGCAAAAAAGCAGTAACCAACTGCTGGTGCGCACGCGCCCGGTGCAGTGGAAAGAGATCGAATCGGCGATCAAACGCCTCGACAATCCGCCGCTGCAAGTGCAGATCGAGACGCGCATCCTTGAGGTCAAACTCACCGGCGAACTGGACCTGGGCGTGCAGTGGTACCTCGGCCGCCTGGCCGGCAATTCCACCAGCACCACGGTGGCGAACGCCTCCGGCAGCCAGGGCGCGTTGGGCGGTGGCGGGGCCGGGCTGGGGGCGGCGGACTCTTTGTTCTATTCCTTCGTCAGCTCCAACCTGCAAGTGGCCCTGCACGCCCTGGAAACCAACGGCCGCACCCAGGTGCTGTCGGCGCCGTCGCTGGTGGTGATGAACAACCAGCCAGCGCAGATTCAGGTGGGCGATAACATTCCTATCAGCCAGACCACGGTGAACACGGGGACGTCTGACACTACCTTGAGCAGTGTGGAGTATGTGCAGACAGGTGTGATTCTGGATGTGGTGCCACGGATTAATCCGGGTGGCCTGGTGTATATGGATATTCAGCAACAGGTCAGTGATGCGCAGGATCAGGCATCGTCGAGTAATGACACGCCGAATAATCCGCGTATTTCCACACGGTCGGTGTCGACTCAGGTCGCCGTGCAGAGCGGGCAGACCGTGTTGTTGGGCGGATTGATCAAACAGGACAATGCGGACTCCGTCAGTGCCGTGCCGTACCTGGGCAAGATCCCCGGCTTGCGTTGGTTGTTCGGCAACACCAGCAAATCCAAGGACCGTACCGAATTGATCGTGTTGATCACGCCCAGGGTGATTACCAGCAGCAGCCAGGCACGGCAGGTGACGGATGACTATCGCCAGCAGATGCAGCTGTTGCGGCCTGCGCAGTAAATTTGCCCGCACCCGGCGCCGACCGGGATCTCGTGTCTATCCCGACAAAATGTGCGAGGGGGCTTGCCCCCGATGGTGGTGTGTCAGTCACTGATGCACTCACTGACCGGGCCTCATCGGGGGCAAGCCCCCTCCCACATAACGGTTAGCCACGGATTCAAGCCTGCGTTTGGCCGCGGCCTTGGAGCTGACCGATTTCTTGTGTCGAGCCCGATCCAAATGTGGGAGGGGGCTTGCCCCCGATGGCAGTGTGTCTGTCACTGATGCACCCACTGACCGGCCCTCATCGGGGGGCCCCCTCCCACATAAAAGCGGTTAGCCACGGATTCAAGCCTGCGTTCGGCCGCGGCCTTGGAGCTGACCGATTTCTTGTGTCGAGCCCGATCCAAATGTGGGAGGGGGCTTGCCCCCGATGGCAGTGTGTCAGTCACTGATGCACTCACTGACTGGCCGTGCAGGTGGTGGCATTGCCATTGCCCGGAGCGGTGTGAGCGCAGGGCAGACTGCCACCTTTTCTCTGAGAAAACCCCTACAGGTATCTGGGAGTTTTCATTCTTCTCGCCCGTGTTTTTCCTCCTAGGATGGCGCCATCGCTTGACCACAAGCGAGACGGCAACGGGCCTGGCTATCAGGCCCTGCAGCCATACGAATAGGCTTAGGAGTCAAAACATGAGGATCACCCGTGTGAGCAAACGCCTGCGCCGCTCGGCCTGGGCGGTGATCGTTGCGGCAACATTGGCAGGCTGCGCCACGCCGCTGCCACCGACGGAAAAAATCTCCCTGGCCCGCGACTCGGTGGGACGTGCGCTGGCGGCACAAGCCACGCAGTTCGCACCGCTGGAGATGAAGACCGCTCAGGACAAACTGGCCCGTATGGAGCAAGCCATCGGCGAAAAACGCTACGTGGAGGTGGACGCGCTGGCCGAGCAGATCGAGGTGGACGCCAACCTGGCCGAAACCAAGGCCAACACGGTGCGCAAACAGCAGGTCTTGCAGCAGGCACGCGAGGGCATCCAGGTGCTCAAGCAGGAAATGCTCAACGCCCCCGCGACTACCCACTGAGGATTTTCCCCCATGCGTGCCACTTACTTCATTCCCGTTCTGTCCGCCCTGGCGCTGGCCGTGGCCGGCTGCGCCACGCCGCCGGAAAACGCGCAACTGCTGCAAGCGCGCAGCCAGTTTTCCAGCTTGCAGCAAAAGCCTGAGTCCAACACCCTGGCGGCGGTCGAGACGCGCATCGCCTCCAATGCGCTGGACCGCGCCAACCAGGTCTCGCTGCATGACCGCACCGACCCGCAGATCGACCAGTTGGCGTACCTGGCGTCGCAGCGAATCGCGGTGGCCGAACAGACCATCGCCGGTCGCAAAATCGATGCCCGGCTCGACAACATCGCGGTCGACCGCACCCAGGTGCAGCTTGACGTCAGGACCGCGCAGCTCAAGGCCTTGCAGGCCATGAAGGCGCAGCCGTCGGAGCGCGGCCAGGTGATTACCTTTGGCGATGTGCTGTTCGATACCGCCAAGGCCGACCTGAAGCCGGGCAGCCAGCGCGACCTCCAGGGCCTGGCGAATTTTCTGTTGCAGAACCCTGAGCGCCAGCTTCGCGTAGAAGGCTTTACCGACAGCACCGGTGGCGACGCTTTCAACCAGACCTTGTCCGAGCGTCGCGCCCAGGCCGTGGCGCGCGGCCTGGAGCGGTTCGGCGTGGGCCGCGAGCGCATCACCGTGGTGGGCTACGGCAAGCAGTACCCGGTGGCCGATAACTTCAGCGCGTCGTCGCGCCAGTTGAACCGCCGTGTGGAAGTGATCGTGTCCAACGACGGCGCAGCGGTCAGCGCACGCCGCTGAGCCGGGCGGGAGTAGCGCGCGCCGTTACTCCTGCAGCTGCAACGCCTGCTGCTTGAGCCTGCGCTTTTGCTCGAACGGCAGCTTCTCATTATCCCCATAGGGCGCGCTGTACCAGTTGCCATAGGAAGGGTTGGGCAGCAGGAACCAGCGCTGCCCCAGCCAGTTCACATAGGGTTGGACCGCCTTGCGCTGGGCCGCCAGCGTGTTGTGCTCGGCCTGCACGAAGTCGCCCAGGGAATCACCGGCCATCAACAGCACCCGCGCATGGCTGGCCACCCATTGGCGACGACAGTTCTTGCCATAGCCGGCGCTTTCGCAGTGGCCGGTAGGCGTGCCGGCCGCCAGGATCTGGTCATCGCTCTCAATCGGGAAACCGCGCAGGCGCAGGTTTCTGGCCGTGGCCGCAACCTGGCTGTGTTCGCGGTTGGTGAGGTAATAGACCTTGATGCCTTTTTGCCGGGCCGCCTGCAGGAACGCCACCGAACCGGGCAGCGCCTGGGCCTTGGCCTGGTCGACCCAGGTGTTCCAGCGGTCATAGGAATAGACCTGGTTGTTCAGAATGTCGCGGGCATTGAGCGGCACATTGTCCAACAGGGTTTCGTCGATATCCACCACCACGGCCGGCGGCAGGCCGGTCAGATCTCGCGCAGGAAAGGGCAGCGCGTCCCAGCCGGGATCGGCCAGGGCGACATCCAGTTGACGGGTGGCGCTAGCGAAGAGCTGACGGTAGATCAGCTCGTGCTCGATGGAGGTCTGGGTCCAGAGCACGGCGTCCAGTTGGTCGTTGGCCGGTGGGGTGTGCTGGCAGCCGGTCAAGGTGATGGATAACAGGCAGGCGCCGGCAACAATCAGGTTACGCATGATGGGTTCTCGCAAGTGGAAGCGGTCGCAGGCGGCCCTTGCAATCGAAGGGCTTCAACGCCTGCATGTGTACAGGATCATCGCCTGATCAGCAAAGGAACGGGCGCAAGCCTATTCCCTGGCGCTTCTCCAAACAGGCTGAACCTCCCCGTCTACCGTCCAATGAGCCCGACCCGGTTCAATACAGACCCCGCCTACCCAGCGCGCATGTGAACTGTGGTCAGGCCAATAGGCGTTTGCGTCGAGCACTTCAAGACCGAGCGGCGTCAGCGCCAATTCCCGGCGCGGCCACTCCAGATGCGTCTCGGTTTCCACCAGCAGCGGCTGGTCGCCATCGATCAACGGTCGCAACAGCGCATGAAACATCATGTCGCCCAGGAACGGCAGCGGTTCGCGCCTGGCCATCAGTTCGGCAAATACCCGGCCAAATTGCACCGGCCCGGCTTCGGCGATATAGCCCAGGGCCAGGCGTTCGGTCAGGGACAAGCCATCCCGGGTGCCGGGTAATTCCTGCAGTTGGCGCAGCAGCGCCGGCGCGAGCAAGGGCAGGGCACAGTGCTTGCCGTGTGCCAGTTCGGCCCAGCGCACGGGTGAGGGGTCGCAATACGCCCCCCACGCCTGTTTGGCCAGTTGGATCGCTGCCTCATCCACCAGGCGCCGCTGGGGCCACAGCCAGGCGAGTACATCGGGCGCCAATTGGCCGATGCCGATAAACCGCTCCACACCGGGAATGCGGTCGACTTCGATCAGTTCAAGTTTGGGCGGTAGGCGCTCCAGACCCGCCAGTGCGCGTATCAGAAACAGCTGGTCATAGGCATCCGCTTCGCACCACAACACGCTGTGCTGCGCCGTTGCCAGGTGTTCAAGCCGGGCATATTCGTCGGCCAGTCGCCGCGCCACCTCGGTTTCATTCAAACCGAACGCGTGGCTGATGAACGCGCCACGCAGGGGTTGGTAGTCATCGCCGGGCAGGTCGCGCACCGGGCCCATGCATAACGGGTCGGTGAGCATCTGGAATTGCCCTGTGAACCCCGCCACCTGCAGGCTGTGAGCGATGTCGTTGCCACAGCGCCAATGGGTGGTGCGGGCTTCGTCGCTGGCGATAAAGTCGGGGTGGCGTGCGGCGAAGTCCAGGGCGTCGACATGGGCCTTGAGCTTGGGCCAACTGCTGAAGCCCAATCCTCTGGCTATCTGCCATTGGGCCTGGGACAAGGTAGCGTTGGGGTCCTCGCGCTTGAGGTGCGGCAACAGTTCCTTGGCGCGCTTGCGCTGCTGCTCAAGGTTGAGGCGGCCGTTGGTAGTGGAAGCAACAGGGCGTTGTGACATACGAGCTCCTTGTACAAACCTTTTCCGCTTTAAGGTTGGGAGTCGTAGAAATGAGGTCGAGCTGTGATGTCTTGGGCGCAGCCCTTTCCGCGGAAGGTGGCGTAGAGAGCGCCAGGCGGGAAATATAGGCAGTGTGGCGGCCGATTGCAAACTCAGACCGGTTCTTCGGGCCTGCGATCAATCCAGTGAGTCTTGATGCCCTTGGCCCAGGCCACCGTGTAGAAACAGCTCAGCAGCACAATGCCCCATTGCTCGGCATTGATCGACGACCAGAACCAGAACGGCTGCCCGGCCATGCCGAACAGGCAGGCATAACGGCGCACCTTGAGGCGTTTGCTTTGGCTGAACCAGATAGCGACGACGCCGAGGGCGGCGATCATGAGTTGCGCGATCAAAGCGATTTCCCTTACCAAAGGTGAGAGGGCGCAAGCCTCTCCCACCGGTTGAGCTGTTGCGTGCAGGGCTATTTGTCCTTGCGCGCATCCATGGTTTTTTGATGCTCGGCAAGGAATGGCTGTTCCGCCGGATCGAAGCGATCGATCCCCGCAGTAAAGCGATGCCAGTACGGGTACAGCGGCTGGCGACGCGTCACGGCCTCGATGCGTGAGGATTGTTCCTCGGTCAGTTTCAACTCGGTCGCCGCAAGGTTGTCGCGCAGATGCTCTTCGGTGCGGGCGCCGACAATCAGCGAGGTGATCCCCGGGCGATCCTTGAGCCACGCCAGGCAGGTGCGCGCCACCGACACACCGTGCTCGTCGCCCACGGCGGCCAGGGTTTCGATGATATCCAGCGCCCGCTCCTGGTCATGCACGTAGGGTTCCGGCCAGCCGCTGCCCTGGCGGGTATTGGCCGGTGGTTTATGCCCGCGTCGGGTCGAGCCGGTCAACAGGCCTTCACCCATCGGTCCCCACACCAGCGTGCCGATATTCTGGTCCAGCGCCATAGGCAGCAGCTCGTACTCGGCCTCGCGGGATTCGGGGGTGTAGTAGATCTGCTGGGTGATCGGCTTGAGCATGCCGTGCAACTCGGCCTTGCCCAAGGCCTTCATCATTTGCCAGGCGGTGAAATTGCTGGTGCCGAAGTAGCGGATCTTGCCCGAGCCCACCAACAGTCGCAGCGCTTCAAGGGTTTCTTCGATGGGCGTCAGACCGTCCCAGTTGTGCAGTTGGTACAAGTCGATATGGTCGGTGCCCAGGCGCTTCAAACTGGCTTCACAGGCGCGAATCAGGTGGTAGCGCGACGAGCCGGAATTGTTCGGGTTCTCGTCCACCGGGCTGCGGCCCTTGGTCGCCAGCAAGATGTCGTTGCGCTTGTCGCCCAGGGCTTTGCCGACCACTTCCTCGGCCAGGCCATGGGAGTACAGGTCGGCGGTGTCGATCATATTCACCCCGGCGTCGAACGCGATATCGAACATGCGCCTGGCCTGGGGCACGTCCACCGCGCCGCATTTCTCGAACTCGGCACGACCGCCAAACGGCACGGTGCCCAAAATGATTTCCGAGACCAGCAGGCCGGAATGGCCCAGTTGTCGGTATTGCATGTTGCCTCCTACATTGCGTTGCACGTGAAGGTGTGAACGATGGGAGGGGCGATAGTTTGAATTTTTTATCCAGCCTTCCTGTGCCTGCCGCGCCATTGCCGTCACAGAGGCACCTCATCCGCCAGCGCACGGGCAGAAATTCGCGCGTTTATGTGCTTGGACGAACTCACCTGAATTGGCTGAAATTGCTCCTGTAAGTTAAAGGCTTGTAGGAAAGTTCTTGTTTTTATGTGTTAGTTATTTAACTTCCACGTAGTTCCAGTGAGTGTTGACGGAAAGTTCCTACGTATATTTCCTGGATTGATAAGTTGGCGTTTTGGCTGTTGCTACCTATCCGTTTTGCTAGCTATTATTTTTTCACATGATTTGCTAGCGTCTAAGACTACGGCGAACGGTGCAGAGGCTTGAGTATGAAAGATATTGAATGAGGACAATCGACAACGCGTGGGTGGCTAAATGTTAATACAGCGGACAGGAATAATCATCGGCTTGGTATTTTGCTTGATTAGCGCAGCGTTCGACGTTTACGTTGCGTTGATCACACAGTCGATCAGTACGCTGAACGTTGTCTTCTATTGTTTCATGACGTCGGCCTGTTTTTTTGGTGCCTGGGCGCTCTATCGAAATAGGCGCTCACTGTTTTCGAAACTAAGCGCTCAATGGCGATTAGTCGTTATCGTCAATCTGGCGGTACTGCTCAATTGGGGCGGGTTGTTCTACGCACTGCGCTATCTGGAACCTGCGGTAGTCGGCGTAGCGTCGGTAGCCTGTGGGCCCGCGCTGACGTTGATTATTTCGTTGTTCAACAAACGTGGCGTCAAGGTCGCTCTTGCGGACGCGCTGGTTTCATGGCTCGTGCTCGTCTCGGTGGCGGTCATGTTGTTCAATTCCTTTGTGGGGGACAGCGGCGTCGTGACTACCACCGATGGCCAGCGAGTGCTGGGTATCGCCAGCGTGTTGGCGTGCGCATTGGGCACGGTCATGTACACGGTTTTTTCCAAGGAGATGTTCGCTCGTCAATGGACCGTATACGAAATTCTGGGTATCAGAAACATCGCGATGGTTGGCGTTTGTGCCGTTGCAATTCCTGCCACGGGAGGCAGTTTCATACTCGAACGTGAGTGGGTTCCGCCTTTGGTGGTGCTGGTGGTGTTAGGGCATTTGCTGCCCATTTACCTGATCCAGAAAACTATCTATTACCTCACGCCTATTCACGTTTCCCTGGTATTGCTGACGCTTCCTGTATTCGTCCTGTTGCTCCAGTACTTGGATGCGAGGGTTGAATTCTCCGTCGCCAGCGTCGCCGCGGTGATTGTGATTGTTTTGCTGCTGCTGGGTAGATCGCTGCATGCCTTGAAAAGGGAGGCGTTATGAGAGTGGTGATGGTCGATGGGTTTTCATCCGGGAAATTCCTGGCCAAGCAATTAAAAGATGAAGGTTGTGTACTGGTGCATGTGGCCTCATCCGATACGTTGGACAGCTACTATTACAAGGGTTTTGACTGTGCGCTCTATGAGCGGATGATCGTCAATCGCGACGTTGAAATGACCTTGGCGCAACTCCAGCGTTTCAAACCGCAGTTCATTCTTGCAGGTGCGGAAACGGGTGTGCTGCTGGCTGACCGGTTGAACGAACAATTGCAACTGCCTTATCGCAATCGCTTCGATAAAACCAATGCACGTCGAAACAAGTACGAAATGATTCAGTGCATAACCCAGGCGCAACTGCCTGCGGCGCGGCAGTTCGTTGCTGACGGCTGGGAGCCTGTTCAACACTGGATCGATGAGCATGGACGCTTCCCTGTGGTCATCAAGCCGCTTGAAAGCGCAGGCGCCGATGGTGTGTTCATCTGTGAAGATATGTACGCCTGCAAGGCTGCTGTCGAGCGTTTGCTGGGGACGACCAACAAGTTGAATATTCCCAACACGCAGGTGCTGATTCAGGAGTATCTGGCGGGGATGGAGTATGTGGTCAATATGGTCTCACTCAACGGCCGACAGCTTGTCACTGAGGTCGTACGTTACCGAAAACAGCGAACGGCGAGCGGCGGCATTCTCTACGATATTGACGAACTGATTGGGCCTGACACGCCGGTTTATTCAATTCTTGTCGACTACACGCGAGCTGTGGTGCGGTGCCTGGGCATTCGAAACGGTCCCAGCCATGCAGAGGTCATGCTCACCGAGGACGGTCCGAAACTGGTGGAAATCGCTGCTCGCACTGACGGTATTCTTCGACCCGGGGTTTCAAAGCTGACCACTGGCCTGGGTCAGATTGATGCTGTGGTTCTATCCCTTATGCAACCTGCGGCATTTGAGCAGCGTTCAGCGGGTGAGGTGGGTTACCAGCGTCTGCAACATACCTACAATGTCTGCTTGATCAACCGCTCGGAAGGCTATTTCGAAAAGGACGTATTTTTGAGGGAACTGCTCAAACTTGAGTCGTTCTTCGAGGCCGTGTTTTACGTTGAGAACGGCCAGCGCATAGGCGTGACTCAGGATGTGTTCAGCCAACCCGGCACGGTGTATCTGGTACACCCCGACCCGGCAGTGATCGAGGCGGATTACCGCAGCATTCGCACACTTGAGTTGCAGGGCGCTTATCTGGCTGCCAGATAGCGGCGTAGCGTGTTGAATGCTTTACTCTTTCATTTTATGAAATGCTGGATTGTGAAATCTGGCCATTCCATTGACGGTTGGCACATAAGAACATTGCAGCCATCGACACGAATACTCGGTCGACCACGCCCTGGAGTTCGTCATGCCTGCGATCAAACTGTACGGTTTCCCCCTGTCCGGCCACTCCCACCGGGTCGAACTGATGCTGTCCCTGCTGGGCCTGCCCATGGAATTTATCCTGGTGGACCTCAAGCAGGGCGCCCACAAAACACCCGAATTCCTCGCCTCCCTCAACCGCTTCGGCCAGGTGCCGGTGATTGACGACGGCGGCACGGTGCTGGCCGACTCCAACGCGATCCTGATTTACCTCGCCAACACTTATGGCAACGGCCAGTGGCTGCCCGCTGATCCGGTCGGGCAGGCACGTGTGCAGCGTTGGCTCTCGGCGGCGGCCGGTCAATTGTATGCCGGGCCTGCCACGGCGCGCCTGGCTACGGTGTTTGGCGCCCAGGTGGACACGACCGTTGCGATCAACCACGCTCACGCCCTGTTGAACGTGCTGGAGCAGCAATTGGGCGAGAGCCGCTTTCTGGCCGGCGACCTGCCGAGCGTTGCCGATATCGCCTTCTACACCTACGTGGCCCATGCACCGGAAGGCAACGTGTCGCTGGCCGACTATCCTCAGGTGCGCGCCTGGCTCGCCAGCCTTGAAGCACTGCCGGGTTTCGTCGCAATGCCGCGCACGGTGGTGGGGCTGCAATCAGCGTAATGCTCAAGGGGTGTCGATGGACCGTTTTCATGAAATGCAGGTGTTCGTCGCGGTGGCCGAAGAGGCAGGTTTTGCCGCCGCCGCGCGGCGTCTGAACACCTCGCCACCCAGCGTGACCCGGGCGATTGCCGCCATGGAACAGCGCATCGGCACCCAGCTGCTGGCGCGCACCACCCGCAGCCTGCACCTGACCGAAGCCGGACAGCGTTACCTGGAAGACTGCCGGCGTATCCTTGCCGAGCTGAGCGAGGCCGAGGAAGCGGCGGCGGGCAGTTATTCGATCCCCTGCGGGCAACTGAACGTGACCGCCCCGGTGCTGTTCGGCGAGCTGTTCGTGGCGCCCGTGTTGGGGGAGTATCTCGACCGTTTTCCCCAAGTGAACATCAATGCGCTGCTGGTCGACCGCGTCGTCAATATGAATGACGAAGGTGTCGACGTGGCCGTGCGCATCGGTCATCTGCCCGAGCCGGGGCAGCAGGCGATCGAAGTGGGCGAAGTGCGCCGGGTCGTGTGCGCGTCGCCCGCTTACCTGGCGCGGCATGGGCGACCCCAGCGGCCCGAACAGTTGCGCGAAGCGAAGATCGTCGCCTCATCCGCCAGTCAGCGCGTGCATGAATGGGCCTTCGTCGACGACGGCCTGCCGCTGACGGTGCCGATAGAACCGCGCCTGGCGGTCACTGCAAACAATGCCGCAGTCGCCCTGGCGCGGCTGGGGTGGGGCATGACCCGGGTGCTGTCCTATCAGGTCGCGGCGGCGGTGGCGGCGGGTGATCTGGAAATTGTCCTGCAGGATTTCGAGCCGGCCGCGCTGCCGATCCGGGTGGTGTTCCAGAACAACGGGCGGGTGCCGGCCAAGGTCAGCACATTCGTCGATTTTCTGGCCGAGCGCCTGGGGCATGACATGGCCCTGAAACCGATGAAAAAGCCGCGCGGCTGATGGAGCGCTATCGCGATATGCAGTTGTTCGCGTCGCTGGCCGGGCAACCGAGCCTGGCGGCGGCGGCGCGCTTGGCGCAGGTCTCGGGCCCGACCCTGGTGCGCGCGCTTGCGCGTCTGGAAGCGCGCTTGCGGGTGAGGTTGTTACAGCGCAGCACCCGTGGGGTCAGCCTCACCGACGCCGGCACTGCCTACATGGCCGACTGCGTGCGCTTGCTCGCGGCGGTGGAGGTGGCCGAAGCGTCGGCTAAGGGCTTGCATAGCCAGGCCCAGGGCAATCTGCGCGTATTCATGCCGTTGCTGTTCAGCCGCTATGTGATGGCGCCGGTACTGGCCGCGTACATGGAGCGTTACCCGCTGGTGCGCGTGGTCGCCCACTACCACGACTACTACCCGAACCTGCATGAGGAAGGGCTGGACGTGGCGGTGCTGGTGGGCGAGTTACCCAGCTCGTCGTTGATCGCACGACCGGTGGGGCATGTGCGGCATGTCCTCTGCGCCAGTCCCGGCTACCTGGCCGCCCACGGCGAACCGCTGCACCCCGACGCACTCAGGCAGCACCATCTGATCGCCGATGCCGACCCGGTGCAGTGGGACTTCGCGCACTCTCAGCTCAAGGCCCGCGCACGCCTGCGCTGCGCCACGGTGCAAGGTGCGATCAATGCGGCCGTGCAGGGCGCGGGGCTGGTGCGGTGCTTGAACTATCCGGTGCACGAGCACCTGGCAAGTGGCCGGCTGCGTCGCGTATTGCCAGGCTTTGAGCCGCCTGCGGTGCCGGTGCAGGTGGTCTATCGCGAAGGTCGCCATGCATCGATGCGCGTGCGCAGTTTTGTCGATGAGTGTGTAACGGCATTGCGCGGCCACCCGGCATTTCAGCTGGCGTAATAGTGGATTGCCTGGGGTGGTCATTCTCTCGGCGTAAGCCTAGGCGCAGCATCCAGCTATCCAACGAGAGGTGGCCGTCATGAACGCAATCGAGCAATCCCCCTGGCATGCCGGCGAACGGCAACTGCAAGCCAGTGCCGGCGCGGCCGAGCGCATGGCCGTGATCGGCCCGAAGGTGATACGCGATCATCTGCCCGAGCAGCATCGCGATTTCTATCCCTTGCTGCCGTACCTGGTGCTGGGCGCGGTGGATGAACAGGGCACCCCGTGGGCGACGATGCTCGAAGGCGCGCCCGGGTTCGCGCATTCACCTGACCCTTACCGGTTGCAGATCGACAGCCTGCCCTGCAACAGCGATCCGGCGCGCGCGGGAATCACGGCGGGCGCAGCCGTTGGCGTGCTTGGCATCGACCTGAACACCCGCCGGCGCAATCGCATGAACGGCCGTATTGGCGCAGTGGATCACGAAGGCTTCGCGGTCGACGTGGTGCACAGTTTCGGTAACTGCCCCAAATATATCCAGCTGCGCCCGGTCGACACGATTGCGCGCAAACCCGCCGACGTGGCCGAGCGCAGCGACAGCCTGGATGGCGCCGATCAGCACATGATCCGCAACGCCGACACCTTCTTCGTCGCCAGCTATGTCGACCTGCACGGCGAGCGTTCGGTGGACGTCTCTCATCGGGGCGGGAACACTGGGTTCGTGCGGGTGCAGGACAACGTGCTGACCATCCCCGATTTTGCCGGCAACCTGTTCTTCAACACACTGGGCAACCTGCACGCCAATCCGGTGGCGGGGTTGTTGTTCATCGATTTCGAGTCGGGGGATGTGCTGCACGTGGCGGGGCGTACCTCGCTGATCCTCAGCGGGCCGCAGGTGGCCGAGTTCGAGGGGGCGCAGCGGTTGTGGACGGTGACCGTAGAACAGGTGATCCGGCGTCCGGCGGCCTTGGCATTGCGTTGGCAGTTCGCGGGGTTTTCACCCTATAGCCTGGCGATGGGAATCGGGTAGCCAGGCGCGGTCGCAGATCCGATGTGGGAGCTGTCACAGCCTCGCTGAAGCTCGGCAGCTCCCTCGTTCCGGATCAGGCGACCGGGCATTCCCGATTCAGCGCATCGTCCACCAGCAGTTTCGCTATTTCGATCATCTGCACCACGGCCAATACATGATTGCGACTGGCGCCATCCACGTGTTCGGCGCAGTCATATGCGCAGACAGTCGCTGACTCCAGCATTTCGCTGGCATTGCTCAAGGCGGCTTCAGTGCTGAGGCCGGGGCGGATGGAGAAGATGACATCGGGGGGTAATTGCAGGTTGTCATCCGAGGGGGATGGCGGGGGGTTGGGCGTGACTTTTTTCATGGTGAGGCTCCTATGAATGAGCACCTCCATTTCGCTACCACACGAAGTAAGGAGGCGACTGTACACGGGGTGGTAGACCGGTCATAGAAACCCGGCAGGCCGAAGCCTCCCATGCACAGCCGCCACAAAGCAGCCCGCACAAAAAAACGCCCGCGAGCGTTTTGGGGTCTATGAAAGAACTGGGCTACCACACCCGTTCGCTGATTTTGCAGCGACTCGCGAAGGTTAGCGGCGGGGTTCATCGGACGCAACCCGAAAGTTGCGTAAGAGCGGTCCGACAAGCGTGATGCGTCCCTCGCTTGCTGAATACCCTTGGCGGCGGAGCACGCTGTTCAGTTAAGCGTACATCGCCCTCTGTAGGAGCGAGCTTGCTCGCGAAAAACGTCAACGATAACGCGTGTTTCCTGATTGAACGCGGCGCCTGTGGTTTTTCGCGAGCAAGAGCAAGGCGCCCCCCGCTCCTACAAAAAGCCTTAACTGAACGACATTACGGGCTTGCGGAGTTTTCCGATAGAAATCGGCTGAAGTAGAAGGATGTTGTTACCGCACGCCCACGTTGGCATCAGGAACCTTTCCCACCGGCTGGCCACGCATGAGTGCTTGTTGAACTCAATGCCCGACGGTGACGGTGGGCAAGTCATGCATCCTTGATCGCACTGCGATTTCGATCCTTTCGTTAAATGAGGCTATACACAATGGTCACGCTCAACACAGCTGACGGTGCAACTTCTCCACGGGCGGGTCAAACCCTTGATCAATGCGAGCGTTTTGGCCAGGTGCCGGCCCATCATGTGATTGGCCAGGTTTTAAGATCCAACCGCAGTGACCTGGAAATGGCCGAGCTGTTGAAATTGCTGGGCACGCTAGTGACAACGCTTAAAACCTGGATGAACAGCGACAACGCACCGCACACGCCACCCGTGGCCGTGATACCCAAACTGCCGGTCTGAAACTGCCCTAGCGTGCAGTTGCAAGGCTTGGGGGCTGATCCCACGCGCCGCCGAGCGCGGTGTACAGGTTCACCTGCGCCACCAGTTGCGCCAGGCGATCGACAATCAGCGCCTGCTGTGAATTGAACAACGCGCGCTGCGCATCGAGAAAGGTCAGGTTGCTGTCGACGCCGCTGCGGTAGCGGTGCTGGGCCAGGTCATAGTAGTGCTGGTTGGCGGCGACGAAATCCCGTTGCGCGTTCAGTTGGTCGTCGAAGGTCTGGCGCGCGGCGAGGCCGTCGGCGACTTCCTGGAAGGCGGTCTGGATGGACTTTTCGTACTGTGCCACCGTGATGTCCTTCTGCAGCTTGGCGTAATCAAGGCTGGCACGCAGGCTGCCGGCGTTGAAGATCGGCAGATTGATTTGCGGCTGGAACGTCCAGGTGCCCGCGCCGCCCTTGAACAAACCGGAGAGCTGCGTGCTGGTGCTGCCGGCGTTGGCCGTCAGGGTGATCGACGGAAAGAACGCCGCCCTGGCCGCGCCGATATTGGCGTTGGCCGCCTGCAACTGGTATTCGGCCTGGAGGATGTCCGGGCGCCGTTGCAGCAAGTCTGAAGGCAGCCCCGCAGGCACCTGGGCTACCAGGTCGTCGGCCAGGGCGCGTGCGGGCAGGTTGGCGTCCACCGGGCCGCCGACCAGCAGCGTGAGGTTGTTG
>NZ_CVTO01000063.1:0-16898 GCF_900004715.1 Pseudomonas sp. 24 E 13 | reverse complement strand
GCGTGGCCTGGGCGGCAGTCGCCACGGCGAGGCTCAGGAACAAGGCAGTGCGAAACATGGTGAAGGCTCCAGAAGGCAGGCCGTCACGGTAGCCAGTGGACGTGGTCAAAAGCCGCACAATTTGATGACAGGTTTGTAATCAAACCCAGAGGTAAGGCATGCAGGTGTTGTTAGTGGAAGACCAGCCGCAACTGGCGCAACGCATGGCCCAGGGCCTGAGCGAAGCGGGTTTCGGCGTGGAAGTGGCGGCCAACGGCATGGCGGCGCAGCGCTTTGTGGAAAGCACCGAGTACGACCTGGTGATCCTGGACGTGATGCTGCCGGGCCTGAATGCGTGGAAGTTGCAGCAGGCGATTCGCCAGCGCGGAGAAACCCCCGTGCTGTTCCTGACCACGCCTGACGGCATTGAAGATCGGCTGCGTGGGTTGGAATTGCATGAAGACGATTACTTGCTCAAGCCGTTTGACGCCAAAGTGCTGGTGGCGCGGGTGAGGAAATTGTTGCGGCGTGATCGGGGGCGGTGATTGATCCGGGATTTGCAGAGCCTCAAAGACCGCTATCGGGGGCAAGTCGAATCGTCGCACCGCCCCTCCCACACTTAAATGTATTCACAGTTCAAATGTGGGAGGGGGCTTGCCCCCGATGAGGCCCTCAAAAACACCCCCCATTCACCTACCGCAACCCATCCCTGAACTGCCCCGGCGTCATCCCCGTCCAGCGCTTGAACGCCCGGTTGAAACTGCTGGTATCGGCAAACCCCAGCAGATGGCTGATCTCGGCCAATGAGCACTGCGGATCGCGCAGGTGCAACAGCGCCAGGTTCTGCCGGCATTCATTGAGCAACGCGTCAAACCGGCAACCTTCATCCGCCAGGTGTCGCTGCAGGCTGCGCAGACTCAAATGCAACGCCTGGGCGATCCGCTCCGCGCCGGGTTCGCCGTCGGGCAGTTGCGCCTCGATGGCGGCGCGCACCTTGCGCTCCCAGGTCAGCGGCTGCAGTTGCGCCAGGGTGCGCTTGAGCACGGTTTCATTGTGTTCGGCCAACTCCGGGTTAGCATCGTCCAGGTGGCTGTCGAAGTCCTGGGCGGCGAACTCCAGGCGGTCTTCCTCGGCGCCAAAGAACACCGGCGCGCGAAACACCGTGTGCCAGGGCGCGGGGTCGACCGGTTCCGGGCGCTGCAGGTAAACCGCCAGCGGTGCGTAGTCGCGCCCCAGGCGATTGCGGCAGGTGCGCACATAGATCGCCGCAAACGCATCGATGGCTTCCAGCGCCGGCGCCGGGCTGCCTTCGGGTTGCAGCAGGCGAAAACGGTAGCAGTCGCCGTGTCGGCTCAACTCCAGGCTCAGGGCATCACTGACCACCTGGTGATAGCGCACGATGCGTTCGAACACTTCGCGCAAACTGCCGCTGGCCACCAGCGCGTAACCCAATGCATGAAAGGTCGTGGGGCTGACAAACCGCGACACCCGCAAGCCAATCGCCGGATCGCCACTGGCCTGCACCGCCAGTGCCCACAGGCGCGTGGTGGCCGACAACGGGTAGCGCGCGTTCGGGTCGTCCATCAGCAACGGGTCGAGCCCGGCCTCAAGGCACAGCGCGGCGCTGTCCAGGCCCAGGGCCTCGAGTTGCTTGCGCAGGGCGCGGGTCCAGCTGGCGAGGGAAGTCGGTTCAGTCATGGCGATTGGCGCTTGCGGTCAACAGGTTGGCGTGCGGAGCTAGCGGCCTGCGCCAGGGTTGGGTGCAGGATGCAGGCATCACTCCACAAGAGAATGGAAGCATGGACGGTACTTGTGCAAGTCCCCAGCAGATGAACGCGCAACAGCGTTCGGCGCATATCCGCGAGGTGGTGCTGGCCGAGGGCGCGCGCCTGCGCCAACGGCACCCCTGGCTGCTGCATCAGGATGCGCTGGGCGCGGGCATCCTGGCGTTCGCATGGGTCGGCATGCTGGGTTCAGCGGCGCTGTATATCAGCGGTCATATGGCCTGGTGGGTATGCCTGCTGCTCAATGCGTTCTTTGCCTCACTCACCCATGAGCTGGAACACGACCTGATCCACAGGATGTACTTTCGCAAGCAGCGCGTGCCCCACAACCTGATGATGGGTCTGGTGTGGCTGGCGCGGCCGAGCACGATCAACCCGTGGATTCGTCGGCATCTGCACCTCAATCATCACAAGGTCTCCGGCACCGAGGCCGATGTGGAAGAGCGTGCCATCACCAACGGCGAGCCCTGGGGCATCGCGCGCTTGCTGATGGTGGGCGACAACATGATGTCCGCCATGATCCGCCTGCTGCGCGCCAGGACCTGGCCGCACAGGTTCAGCATCCTCAAGCGCGTGCTGCTGGTGTACGCACCGCTGGCGCTGCTGCATTGGGGCGCGTGGTATATCTTCCTCGGCTTTCATGCCGCCAACGGCATCGCCGGTTTGGTGGGCGCGCCCATCGACTGGTCAGCCGGGACGCTGCAGATGATGCAGGTGATCGATATCGCGGCGGTGGTGATCATTGGCCCCAACGTGCTGCGCACCTTTTGCCTGCACTTCGTCAGTTCCAATATGCATTACTACGGCGATGTGGAGCCGGGCAATGTGATCCAGCAGACCCAGGTGCTCAACCCCTGGTGGATGTGGCCGTTGCAGGCGTTCTGTTTCAATTTCGGCAGCACCCACGGCATCCACCATTTCGTGGTGAAGGAGCCGTTCTATATCCGCCAGATGACGGTCAGGGTGGCGCACAAGGTCATGGCCGAGATGGGCGTGCGCTTCAATGATTTCGGCACCTTTGCGCGGGCCAATCGGTTTGAACGCGAAGAGCAACCGGACAGAGAACTCGCGTTCAGCAAGCAATGAACGCCAGCGGCAGGTCGCGGATCTGTTCGCGCACCGGCGGCTGGTAGTGATCGTCGCTGATCAGTTCATGCAGCAGCTCTTCGCGCAGTTGGTGGAATTCAAAGCTGCTGCGCTGGCGCGGATGGGGCAGGGCGATCTCGACCACCTGCTTGATCCGCCCGGGCCGGGGCTCCATCACCACCACGCGGTCGGCGAGGAAAATCGCCTCTTCCACATCGTGGGTCACCAGCACCGTAGTGATTTTGGCGCGGGCGCGAATCGCCAATAGTTCGTCCTGCATCTGCTGGCGGGTCAGCGCATCCAGCGCGCCGAACGGCTCGTCCAGCAGCAGAATCCGTGGGCTGGCCACCAGGCCACGGGCGATCGCTACCCGTTGCGCCATGCCGCCGGACAGTTGGTGAGGATAGGCGCGGGTGAAGTCGGTGAGGCCCACCAGTTCGATAAAGTCGCCAATGCGTCGGCTGCGCTCGGCCTCGCTCAAGGGTTCATTGACCAGGCCCAGGCCGATGTTCTGCGCCACCGTCAGCCAGGGGAACAAGCGGTGTTCCTGGAACACGATGCCGCGTTCGCTGCCGATGCCGCTCACGGCTTTGCCATCGACCTGGATCTGCCCGCGAAACTGCGTATCCAGCCCCACCAGCAAGCGTAAAAGCGTGGACTTGCCGCAGCCGCTCGAACCGACAATCGCCACAAATTCGCCCTCGGCAATCTCCAGGTTGAATTCGCGGATGGCTTCCAGCTCGACGCCATCCACCTCGAAGGACTTGCCCACATGGTTGAAGCTGACAATCGGTGCGTTCATGCGTGTCTCCAGCCGGTGACGCGGCTTTCAAGGCGTTGGCCGATAAGGTTGAGGGTGGCGCCGGTAAGGCCGACCAGCAGCATGCCGCTCATGATCAAATCCATGCGCAGCAGCTGTTGGGCGCCGATCATCAGGCTGCCGATGCCGCCATTGGACGGCATGAAGTATTCCGCGCCGATGGTGCCCAGCCAGGCGTAGATCAGGCTCAGGCGCAGCCCGGCGAAAATGCCCGGCGCCGCGCCCGGCAGTATCAGGCGGCGCAGCCGTTGGAACAGGTTCAGGCGCAGCACCTGCGCGGCTTCGCTCAGTTGCGGTGACAGGTTCAACACGCTGCGCTGGGTGGCGATAAACAGCGGGAAAAACGCCGCCAGGCCAATGAACACCCACTTGGCCAATTCCCCCAGGCCAAACCAGGCCGTGAGCAACGGCACCCAGGCAAAGATTGCGATCTGGCGCAAGGCGGCCAGGGTAGGGCCGAGCACCCGCTCGCTGCGCGGTGACAAGCTCAGCCACAAGCCGATGGCAAACCCCAGGCTGGCGCCCAATGCCAAGCCGCCCAGGGTGCGCCCCAGGCTTTTGCCCAGCGCGCCCGACAGCGTGCCATCCACCACGCCCGTGGCGGTGGTCTGCAGCACAGTCCATGGGCTCACCAGGATATTCGCGTCGACCCAGCCCTGCTGCGTCGCCACTTGCCACAGCGCCAGCAACCCCAGGGGCAGCAGCCACGGCTGCAGGCGCTGCCAGCCCTGGTAACGCGGGCCGCGCCGGATGTGCGCCGTGGCCGGATGCGGCCAGTGCACCCATTTGCGGTCCAGCCAGCCGACGCCACGGTCCATCACCACGCCCAGCACGCCGATGACCACGATGCACACAAAGACGATGTCGAGCATGAACAACTGGCGTGCCCACACCATCAGGTAGCCGATGCCTTCACTGGAGGCCAGCAGCTCCACCGCCAGCAGCGACGTCCAACCGGCCGCCAGCGCCAGGCGCACACCGGCCATGAACGCCGGCAGTGCGGCGGGCAGAATCAGTCGGCGGATCAGCAGGTGGGTGGGCAGGCGCAGCACGCGCGCGGCTTCACGCAACTGCGGCTGCGCATCGCGTACACCAACCAGCGTATGCAGGGTCACGGGTACCACGATCGCCTTGACCAGCACCACCAGTTTCAGGGTTTCGCCGATGCCGAAAAACACCATGAACAACGGGATCCACGCCAGGGTCGGCACTTGTGCCAACGCACTGAACGTGGGAAACACCAGGCGCTCGGCGCGCGCGCTGAAGCCCAGCCAGGCGCCGAGCAACGCACCGGCGCCGATGCCCGCCAGCAAGCCCCAGAACAAGCGCTGCACACTGATCGCCAGGTGGCTCCATAGCTCGCCGCCCGCCAGTTCCACGGCGCTGCTCCACACCAGTGCAGGCGGCGGCAGGATTTGTTCGCTCATCCACTGATGACGGCAGGCCAGCCACCACAAGGCTAATAGCGTCAGCGGTAACAGCCAGGCGCTGAGCGCCGGCCAGCGCAGTGTCGGGGTTGTCAGAGGCGGGCTTAACCGTGCGGTCCGGGCCATCGGGGACCTTCCTTTCGTTATGTGATTCAGATCTTATAAAAACGTAATCAAGATGATTGTGCGATAAGAGAGTCCATTTAAAGCCCGTGCCCGGCACGCATCCAATGCATTCGGAGAATATTTTCGATGCTGTTTATGCATAGCCCGCTGCAGCCTGCGGTTTGTCTCGCATAGTTCAAAAGGTTATTAAATTGTGAATTTATAGTATTTAAAGTTTCTATCTGCCTGTGCCTAATTTCAGCTCCCCAGGCGACCGCCGCCCACCAGGAGCTGCCCTTATGAAACTGCCCTTCAAACGTCTGATCACGCTGTTCGCCGCTACCGCGCTGGCGGGTCTGGTGCAGGCCGCCGAGCTCAAGGAAATCCGTATTGCCGTGCCCGACCTCAGCGCCGGGAGCCAACATAGCGGCGGCGGCATCACCGATGTGTTGCGCCAACAGCAGATCTTCGAAAAGGCCTTTGCCGACCAGGGCATCACGATTCAGTGGAATTACTTCAAGGGCGCGGGCCCGGTGATCAATGAAGCCTTCGCCAATGGCCAGGTGGACCTCGCTTATCTCGGCGACCTGGCGGCCATCATCGGCCGTTCCAACGGGCTGGATACCCGCCTGCTCAGCGCCACCGCGCGCGACATCAAGCAGTACCTGGGCGTGGTGCCGGGCTCGGGCATCAAGACCCTGCACGACCTCAAGGGCAAGCGCGTCGCGGTGTTTCGCGGCACGGCCAGCCAGTTGTCATTCGACAGCGCATTGGCCAGCCAGGGCCTGAGTGAAAAGGACCTGAAAGTCATCAACCTGGATTACAACGCGGCCGGTGCGGCGTTGGCCGCCAAGCAGATTGACGCAACCTGGGGCGGCTCCAACCTCACGGCGCTGCAAGCCAAGGGGCTGGCCGAGATCGCCCTGACCACCAAGGACCTGAACGGCGCCGGCAGCATCCAGGCGGTATTGGTGGGCAGCAAACAGTTTGTCGACGGGCATCCCGACGCGGTGGCCAAGTTGCTCAAGGCCCAGCAGCAGGCGGCGCAATGGTTGACCGATGACAATAACAAACAGGCCTACATCGAGCTGGTGTCGGGGCTGGCCAGTTATCCGCCAGTGATCCTGAGCAATGACTTGAAGGACCAGCAGCTCAGCCAGATTTTCCCGGCGACGCTGGACCCGGTGTTCCTGGGCAAGTTACAGGATGCGGTGGATCTGGCTTCCAGGGAGAAGTTGATTCGTCGGTCGTTTCAGGTGAGTGATTGGGTGGCGCCTGGGTTGGCTGCGGCGGGGCTTTGAGTCCAGTGGTGCCTGGGCTATAGCTATCGGGGGCAAGCCCCCTCCCACACTTTGAAGGTATTCACAGTTCAACTGTGGGAGGGGGCTTGCCCCCGATGACGGCCTCGGGGCCGACCAGGATGTTGGATCAGACCGAGTACATATCCGTTTCTGCGGTAACGGCTGCTAATGGTTCCGCTTTTACAGCGGCTCACTTTTGAAAAGCGCAAAAGTAAGCAAAACGCTCTTGCCCCACCACTCGGCACCTCGCTTAGGCTCGGTGTGCCCGAACGCAGGCTTGAATCCGTGGGCCGCCGCCACGCGCCATCCATGGCGCGGGGCGGCTAACCCGGCGTCCTGCCGGGTTACCCACGGATTCAAGCCTGCGTTCGGCCAGCGTGGTTTGACGGGGCGCCTGAGATCAAAAGCAGATCAAGATCAAGAGCGGCTCGCTTCGCATCGTGGTTACGGGTGGGCGCTGCTGAGTTGTGTAGATACCTATGGCCCGATGAGGCCGTTCAGACCGCCACACTCACCTCTTGCCTGTCGACCTCCACCAACACCTCAATCATCGCTTTAGCCGCCGGCGACAACCGCGCCCCCGTGCGGCTGACGATCCCGCACCGCGCACTCAGGGTCTCCATGTTCTGCGGCAGGTTGCGCCAGTGCAGCAGCACCAGTGTGCCGCTGGCGATGTCCTCGGCGAACGCTTCCTCGGTGCCCACGCCGATGGCGTTGGACTGCAGCACGATTTTCACCAGCGCCGGGAAGTGTTCGGTCTGGATGCTCGGCGAAAAATCCATGCGCCCGCTCAGGTTTGCCAGCAGTTTGCGAATGCCCTGGGAGATCAGCGGTGCCGCCAGCGGGTAGTCGAACATGTCATTGGTCGACAGGCTGTCCTTGGCCAGCAGCGGGTGCCCCGGGCGGCAGAAAAATACGCCGCGCTTGGCGGTCAGCGCACGGGTCTGGAAGTTCGGGTCGGCTTCGAACTGGCGGATGTCGGCAATGAAGAATTCGATCTCCTCGCGGCTCAGGGCGCGGCTGAGTTTTTCCCAGTTATCCACCTGGAAACTGGTGCGGATTTTCGGGTGCGCGCCGATAAACCGCGCCACCGCATCCGGCACCAGTTTCACCGCCGGCGCCGGGCCGCAGCCGAAGCGCAGGTCGCCGGCATCGAGCTTGGTCATGCGCGTGACTTCACTGCTCAGCAAGGCGGCGCCATGCACCAGGCTCAGGGCGTGTTGCAACACCACCTGGCCTTCGGGCGTGGGGCGCAGGTCCTTGTGGCCACGGTCGACCAGCACGCAGCCGAACTCCTGTTCCAGCCCCTGGATGCTGCGGCTGAACGCCGGTTGAGTGATGCCCATGGCGTCCGCAGCGCGTACGAAACTGCGGTGTTCGTTGAGGGCAATGAAGTAGCGCAGTTGACGCAGATCCATATGCATTCCCGGCATTTGAAAAATAGGTCGAAGGCATTTGCGAGCGACGGAGCTGAGGTTTTAAATGCAAGCTCTTATTCCGTCAACGAAGCATTGGTTCATTTGCTAGATCTAAAATGCATATGAATAGAGCGTTGCCGGCGAGCGTTCCACCATCCGCAGGCACATGAGGGTCACCACAATGAGCAACGCCGCATTAGCTGTTCAACCCATCGCCCAGGCACTGGACATTCATCCGGTCGCCGGCCGCATCGGCGCCGAGATCCGTGGCATCAAACTGTCCGGTCATCTCGATGCCGCCACTGTCGACGCCATCCAGCAAGCGCTGGTGCAGTACAAGGTGATCTTCTTTCGCGAACAGTCCCACCTCGACGACCAGAGCCAGGAAGCCTTCGCCCATCTGCTCGGCGAGCCGATTGCCCACCCGACCGTGCCGGTGCGTGACGGCACGCGTTTCCTGATGGAGCTGGACGGCACGCGCGGCCAGCGCGCCAACTCCTGGCACACCGACGTGACCTTCGTCGATGCCTACCCCAAAGCTTCGATCCTGCGTTCGGTGCTGGCGCCCGCATCCGGTGGCGACACCGTGTGGGCCAACACGTCGGCGGCCTACAACGACCTCAGCGTCGAGCTGCGCGCCCTGGCGGATAACCTCTGGGCCATCCACAGCAACGAATACGACTACGCCGCGCTCAAGCCGGATGTGGCGGTGGAGCGGCTCGAGGAGTACCGCAAGGTGTTCACCTCGACGGTGTATGAAACCGAGCATCCGGTGGTGCGCGTGCACCCGGTCAGCGGTGAGAAAACCCTGCTGCTGGGGCACTTCGTCAAGCGCCTCAAAGGCTATTCCCAGGCCGACTCGACGCAACTGTTCAACCTGTTGCAAAGCCACGTTACCCGCCTGGAAAACACCGTGCGCTGGCGCTGGAACAGCGGCGATGTAGCGATCTGGGACAACCGCGCCACCCAGCATTACGCGGTGGACGACTACGACACCCAGGAGCGTATCGTGCGCCGGGTGACGCTCAAGGGCGATGTGCCGGTGGGCGTGCAGGGGCAAACCAGCAGAACCACGAAAGGTCTCTAAGTCAGGTTGCAGATTAAAATGTGGGAGGGGGCTTGCCCCCGATAGCTGAGTGTCAGTCAACCTTTCAGTGGCTGACACACCGCTATCGGGGGCAAGCCCCCTCCCACATTCAGACCTGTGTCGTTCTACCACACGCCAATCTGCACCACCTTCTCCGCCTCCGGCTCACCGTAGCGAAACCATTGGCCACGCACTTCGATCTCGGAGTGGCTGATGGTGGTTCGCCGCTTCAACCCGCGCAGCCAGTCGAACAGATAACCCACATGCACCTCGCGCACGTCGGCATAGGCCGGGTCGGCGCCCAGGTCGTGTACTTCCTGCGGGTCGTTGTGCAGGTCGAACAGCTGCGGGCGGAAGCCGTCATAGGCCAGGTATTTCCAGCGCTCGCTGCGCACCATGGTCATGCGGCAACGGTCGATCGGCTGGCCCAGACGCTCGCGGGCGGGGGCCTGGAAGGCGTAGTCGTACTCGGCAATCGCATAGTCACGCCAAGGCGTCGGTTCACCGTGCAGCAGCGGGATCAGCGAGCGGCCTTCCAGGCGGTGCTCGGCGGCAGGCAGGCCCAGGGCGTCGAGGAAGGTCGGCAGCGCGTCGATGGTCTCCACCAGGCGCGCGTCCACCGAGCCACGGCTGATATCGGCACTGGCACGCGGGTCGCGCACGATCAGGGGAATGCCCACGGCAGGCTCCAGCAGGAATTCCTTTTCACCGAGGAAGTGGTCGCCGAGGAAGTCGCCGTGGTCGCTGGTGAACACAATCAGCGTGTCATCCCAGCGCCCGTTGCTTTGCAGGAAATCGAACAGCCGCCCGAGCTGGTCGTCGATCTGTTTGATCAGCCCCATGTAGGTTGGAATCACCGTGAGCCGCACCTCGTCGCGGGAGAAGTTCAGGCTCTCCTGGTGTTGATGAAAGGCCTGGTATACCGGGTGATCGCTGGTGTGCGCCGGTTGAATCGGCGCCTGGATATGCTCGGCGCCATACAGCGCGTGGTACGGCGCCGGGGCGATATAGGGCCAGTGCGGCTTGATATAGGACAGGTGCAGGCACCAGGGTTGTTCGGCCTGCTCCTGGATAAAGTCGATGGCGCGGTCGGTGGTGTAGACGGTTTCCGAGTGCTGCTCGGCAACCCGCGCCGGTAACCCGGCGTTGCGCATGTGCCAGCCGCTGAGCACTTCGCCGTTTTCACCTTGCGCGGCATTGGCCCATTCATGCCACGGGTTGCTGCCGTTGTAGCCTTGCTCGCGCAGGTAATGGGTGTAGGGCGCGGACTCGCGTTTGTCCTCGAACAGCGGGCTGTCGGGGTAGATGCCGTCGTGGCGGAAATAGGTGTCGAAGCCCACTTCGTTCAGCACCTCGGCCTGGGCGCTTTCGGGGTCGATATTCAGCCGCTGCAGGGCATCCAGGTTTGGCGTGGCGTGGGTCTTGCCCACCAGCGCGGTGCGGATGCCGTGGGGGCGCAGGTAGTCGCCAATGGTCAGCTCTTCCAGGGGCAGCGGTACGGCATTCCACGCCACCTGATGGCTGCTGACATAGCGCCCGGTGTAGGCCGACATCCGCGACGGGCCGCAGATGGTGCCCTGGGTGTAGGCGCGGCTGAAACGCACGCCGGCTGTGGCGAGGCGGTCGATGTTCGGGGTGTGCAAATGGGCGTGGCCGTAGCACGACAGGTAATCGCGGCGCAGTTGGTCGCACATGATGTAGAGCACGTTGCGTACGGGTTGGGGTTGGGACATGGAGGCTCACCGGATGGAAGATAGGTGAGGTTTTTTCGCTGTTTGGGTGGGGCGCTGGCAAGTGCATTTGGGGACTGGGTTTCATGCAATGAATGCATGGGTGTTGCCATTGGGGACAAGCCCCCTCCCACACTTGAAATGCATTCCAGATGTGGGAGGGGGCTTGCCCCCGATGGCGTCGGTTCAGACCGCGATATTCTCAAGCGTATAACTATCTTCATCCCGCTCATCGACTTCCTTGATCTGCTCAATCATCGCCTCCGCCAACGGCGACAGCCGATACCCCGCACGGCTGACAATCCCGTAGCGGGTGTAACGCTCCTCCAGGTTTTCATCCAGGCCATCAATCTTCAAACACACCAACTCGCCCCGGGCCATGTGCAGCATGTCGCTGTTTGCGCTGACGATGCCGATGGCGTCCGAGCGCAGTACCACGCCCAGCAGGCTGTAGCCGTTTTCGCATTCGACGTTGGGCTGGTAATCCGGTCGGCCGCTGAGGTCGACGATGACTTTGCGCAGGTTCGGCGGGCGGATGGTCACGGCCAGCGGGTAGCTCATCAGTTCGACGGGGCTGACGCTGTCGTGGGTGGCGAGGGGGTGCCCGCTGCGGCAGCAGAAATACCAGCGGCGCGGGCGCAGGCGGTGGGTGTGGTAGTCGGGGTTGGCTTCGAAGTGGCGGGTGTCGGCGACGAAAAACTCGAACTCTTCACTGAGCAGGCGTTTGCTCAGGCTTTCCCAGTCGTCCACCTGGAACTGTACGCGTGCCTTGGGGTAGCGCCCGATAAAACTGCCGATGGCGCGGGGGATCAAGCCACCGGCCGGCGCCGGGCCGCAACCGAAGCGCAACTCGCCGGCCTCCAGGCCGTTGAACTGGCTGATCTCATTGGCCAGTTGCTGCGCGCCGCTGACCAGGCGCCGGGCATGTTCGAGCAGCACCTGGCCTTGTTTGGTCGGCGCCAGGTCTTTGCGCCCACGGTCGACCAACTGGCAGCCGGTGCTGTGTTCCAGCGCCTGGATGCTGCGGCTGAAGGCCGATTGCGACAGGTTCACCGTCAACGCCGCCGCGACGAAACTGCGTTGTTCGGCGAGGGCGATGAAGTGGCGAAGTTGGCGCAGGTCGATATGCATTTTTCACATCAAAAATATCCGGGAAATGCATTGGCTATGCATTAGGTCGACTCCTTATAAAGGCTATCTCTTATGCAGTAAATGTTCTTAAAACCATAAATAAATAACCTTAAGGAATATGCCTTGCTGGATATTCCTGGGTTCCGGAGCCGCCCATGAGTCTGTTCAAGCCCGTTGTACCCTTCAAGCGCCTGCCCCTGGCGATGCTGCTGGCGGGCAGTGCCAGTTGGACCCCCAGTCATGCTGCCGAGCCGGCTCCGGCAGGCGAGAGCGCCAGTGGCCAGTTGGAAACCGTCACGGTCACCGCGCGGCGGCGTACCGAAAGCGCCCAGGCGGTACCGACGCCCATGAGCGTGGTCGGCGGCCAGGCGCTGGAGAGCCAGCGGGTGTATCGGATTCAGGACCTGCAGCAGCTGGTGCCCAGCGTCAACGTCGCCTATATGCATGCGCGCCAGTCCAGCGTGTCGATTCGCGGCCTGGGCAACAACCCGGCCAGCGACGGCCTGGAGGGCAGCGTGGGGTTGTATATCGACAACGTCTACCTCGGGCGCCCCGGCATGGCCGTGTTCGACCTGATGGACATCGAGCAGCTTGAGGTGTTGCGCGGCCCGCAGGGCACCCTGTTCGGCAAGAACACCACGGCGGGGGTGATCAATATCAGCACCCGCGCGCCGAGTTTCACCCCGGAGCGCAGCATCGAAACCTCGCTGGGCGAGGACGGTTATTTCCAGACCAAGGGCACGATTTCAGGGCCGCTTACCGATGAGTTGGCCGGGCGTTTTTCGGCCTATCGCACGCGCAGCGACGGCGACATCAAGAATGAACATGACGGCCACGAGCTCAATGGCGGTTCGCGCCAGGGCTTTCGCGGGCAACTGCTGTACAAGCCCAATGAGGCCTTCAACCTGCGCTGGATCGGCGACTACAACGAGGAGGATTCCAGCGCCGGTACACGTGTGCTCTACAGCACCGGGCCGACCATCAACGGCACCAACCTCTATCAGTCCCGGGCCAACGCCGCGGGTGCGACCCTGGTCGATGGCACCCACCGCAAGGTCAACCTGGACAACGACCAGCACGTCACCGTGTTTCAGGGCGGCACCTCGCTGGAGGCCAATTGGACCTTGCCGAGCGATTTCACCCTGACGTCGGTCAGTGCCTATCGCTGGTGGAATTTCACCCCGCGCAACGATGACGGTCTTAACGTGCCGGCCTCGTATAACGCCGGCGTATCGGTGGAGGACAAGCAGTGGTCCCAGGAATTTCGCCTGGCTTCACCCCAGGGCGGGTTTTTCGATTACGTGCTCGGCGCCTACTACTTCGGCTCTGACCTGGATAACAAGTCCTTCGCCTATTACGGCCCCCAGGCGGATATCTGGAACGGCACGCCGAGCGGCGCGTTGAACAACGTGAGCAGCATCGGCAACGGGCATATCCGCACCGACAGTTTTGCGCTGTTCGCCCAAGGCACCTGGCACCTGACCGAACGCCTGGATTTCACCGCCGGCCTGCGCGGCACCTACGAAGAAAAAAGTGCCTGGGTGACACGCAATGCCCCGCTGGGCGGCGCTGCGGTCAGCGGCGCCGCAGCCACGGCGCGACGCGGACGTACCGGGACGTATGACTCGGGTGACCTGACGCAATACAGCGCCACCCCGTCGGGGCTGCTCAACCTCAGTTACCACTTCAATGACAACCTGCTGGGCTACGCCACGCTGTCCCACGGCGAGAAGTCCGGCGGCGTCAACCTGGCGGTGGGCTCGGCGCCGACGGCGGGGGCCGACTCGCTGTTGATCGGCACCGAGCGCGCCAACAACGCCGAGTTGGGTTTCAAGAGCACGTTGTGGGATCGCCGCCTGCAACTCAACGCCAACCTGTTCTGGACCCAGGTCAATGGCTACCAGACCAACGCCTACGACCAGGACAACCGTGTGCAGTACCTCACCAACGCCGGCTCCGTGCGCTCGCGGGGGGTGGAAGTGGAAAGTACGCTGGTGCCGATCAAGGGCCTGACGCTGAACCTCAACGGCTCCTTCAACGACGTCAGTTACCTGTCTTACAAGGACGCGCCATGCCCGCCGGAAGTCAGCCTGCGCCCCGGCGCACCGACGTCCTGCGACCTCACCGGCCACCAGGTGGTGGGCGCGTCGAAATGGATCGCCAACGCTAACGGCGAGTACAAGTGGAACCTGGATAACGGCTTTGAACCCTACGTCACCGCCAGTTATGCCTTCCGCTCCAAGGCGGTGGGCACCGTGGAAGATTCCGACTACGGGCAGATCCCGGCCTATGCGCTGGTCAACCTCTCCACCGGCCTGCGCGGCAATTACCAACAGGGCCAGTGGGACGTGTCGCTGTGGCTGAAAAACGCCTTCGACAAAACCTACTACACCACCCTGTGGACCGGCGGCAACGGCGGATACGAAGGCCTGCTGGGCGCCCCGCGTACCCTAGGCGTGACCGGGCGCTACGACTTCTAGGTCACTGCGATAGGTGGCCGGACTGAACACCCTCGTCACCAGCAGCATCGCCAGCACGGTCAGTGTCAGCACGATCCAGGCGCTGACAAAGTTGCCGGTCAGTTCGCGCAGCCAACCGGTCAGCCAGGGCGAAACGGCGTTGATCAAAAAGCCCACGCCCTGGACGAAGGCGGCCAGTTGCCCGGCCTGGCGTGGGTCGCGGTGATGGTCGAGGGTCAGCAGCAGGCTCAGGGCGAAGCACGCGCCCAGGCCGAAGCCGCACAGGGCCACCCACACATGGGGAAAGGCCTGCGGCGCGATGATCAGGCCGAGGTAGCCGAGGGTCTGCGCCACCAGGCTGATGCCGAGCAGCGGGCGACGGTCGATGCCGCGTTGTGCCAGCACCGGCATCAGCAGCGCGGCGATCACCTGGAAAATGGTCATGAATGCCAGCAGCGAGCCGCTGGGCAGCACGCCCCACCCCAGTTGCTGATAGTAGGCAGGCAGCCAGGCCACCATGCTCATGTAGCCGCAGTTGACCAGGCCGAAATACAGCGCGAGCAACCACGCGCGACGGTTGCGCAGCCCCTTCAAGGCGGGCGCCACGTGTGGACTCCTGGCGGCGCCCAGCGGCAGCCACGTCCATAGCAACAAGGCTGCGAGCGCCGGCAACAGCCACACACCCAACCCTGCCTGCCACTGCTGGAAGTGCGTCGCCACCACCGGGCTGAGCAACGCCGCCAGGCCGCCGCCGGCCATCAGTGAGGCCGAATACACGCCCATCGCCACCGGTACGCGCTGATGAAACTCGCGCTTGATCATCGCCGGCACCAGCGCCTGGATCAGCGCCACGCCCGCACCACCGAGCAACGCGGTGACCAGCAGCGCCGACGCCTGATCCATCAGCCAGCGCGCCAGGCACGCCAGCAGAATCATCACCAGGCCCAGGGCGATACCGCGCCGTTCACCGAGCCGCGCTTCCACGCGCACGCCCACCAGCGCCACCAGGCCCATGCAGATGACCGGCAGGCTGGTCAGCAGGGCGCTGCTCTGGAAGCTCAGGCCGGTGGCCTGGCGAATTTCGCCGAGCAACGGGCTGATGGAACTGAGGATCGGCCGCAGGTTGAGGCCGAGCACTACCAGCAGGCACCAGCCTGCAAAGGACTTATTGAGGGTCATGCAGCGCCTGTGCACCCGGTAAATGTGGCGTGAGTATGGCCAGCGCCCCGGGTATTCTGAAATTAAATATAACCATGCCAGCCAGTGGCAAAGAGAATGACCATGTTCGATCCCGTATTACTGCGCAGCTTTGTCGCTGTGGTCGATTGCGGCAACTTCACCCGCGCTGCCGAGCGCCTGCACTTGACCCAATCCACCGTCAGCCAGCAGATCCGCCGCCTGGAAGATGCCGTGGCGTGCCAGTTGCTGGACCGCGATCAACGCCGTGTCGTCGCCACTGCCGAAGGCGAGCGCCTGCTGGGCTATGCACGACGCATCCTGGCGCTGCATGAAGAAGCCGCCGATGTGTTGATCAACCAGCAAAGCGACGGCGTGTTGCGCCTGGGTGTGCCGGAGGATTTCGCGGCGCAGCGATTGATGCCGTTGCTCTCGGCGTTTGTGCTGGCCTATCCACGGGTGCGCCTGGAGGTCACCAGCGGGCTGGGCCCCGAGCTGCAGCGCCAATACCGCAGCGGTGAGTTCGACGTGTTGCTGGTCAAACAGATGGGCAGCAGCGATGACTGCCTGGCCTCGTGGCCCGAGCCGCTGTGCTGGGTGGACAGCCGCAGCACGCCGTGCCTGGGACGCGACCCGTTGCCGCTGGTGGCGTTTCCCGTGGGCGGCCTGTACCGCAATGAAATGCTGCACCACCTTGAAGTGGGCGGCTGGCGCTGGCGTATCGGCTATTCCAGCGCGAGCCTGGCCAGCGTGTGTTCGGCCGTGGCGGCGGGGTTGGGCGTGAGTCTGTTGCCGCTGCGGGTGGTGCAGGCCGGGCATGTGGTGCTGGGCGCAGAGAGCGGTTTGCCCGTGGTGCAAGGCGTGCGCCTGGCGTTGTATGCCCGCAGCGGCCTGAGCGCGGCAGGGCAGTGCTTACAGGCTGAACTGTTCGATTTGTGCGCCAACAGCCCTGTTGGGCCATGCCTCTACTGAATATTTTGCATGCCTGAAACGCATTGAAAAATGCCACCTCTGCGCCAGGCCGCGCAGACCGTGGCTTTGGCGTATGAGTCAGTTTTATTTATTCAAATTAGGCATAAGCATAACTTTAAAGATTACTTTAAGGGATAAGCACCCAGCCCGATGATTCAACCCTGGACGGCCTGCTACGCAGGCCCGTCGGTTTTTAGGTTTAAAAATCGTAGGGAGTGAATCAATGGGCAATGTCCAGACCGCCGCCCGTGCCACTGAGGCGCAAGGGCGCCTGGCACCGAGCGGTGAGTTGGTCGACCTTGGCCGGCCGCACCGCGCGCCGTTGGGGCAGTTGCGTCTGCAGCAGACCCCCAAGCGGTTTTCCAGCCGGCGCGAAGGCGTTCTGTTGGGCTTGTTGGTGCTGGCCTTGCACGGCGCGGTGAT
>NZ_CVTO01000062.1:0-22814 GCF_900004715.1 Pseudomonas sp. 24 E 13 | reverse complement strand
CCTGCTCAACCGCCAGTTTAACCCCGAGCAGATCAACCAATCATGGGTTGCTGACATCACTTATATTCGCACTCGAAGCGGCTGGCTGTACTTGGCGGCTGTCATGGATTTGTATTCACGCAAGATCGTAGGCTGGTCCATGGCTCCGCATATGCGCGCAGAGTTGGTGTGCAGTGCTATGCAACTAGCCATCACACAGAGACAGCCTAAACCGGGTCTGATCGCGCACTCAGATCGGGGCAGCCAGTATGCAGGCGCTACTTACCAAGCCATGCTGACACGACATGGCTTGCGCTGCAGCATGAGCCGCAAGGGCAACTGCTGGGACAACGCAGTCATGGAACGTTTCTTCTTGAACCTGAAGATGGAGCGTGTTTGGAGGAAGGACTATGCCAATCATGATGAAGCAATCAGGGACGTCACGGATTACATTGTGCGGTTCTACAATGAACGACGAATGCATTCATCGTTAGACTATTTGCCGCCCAATCAGTACGAGCGGCAAACAGCCTGAAAACACCGATTGAGGTGTCCGGAAAAAGTTGACCACCTCACAATTCAATGTGTGGGAGGGGACTTGCCCCCGATAGGCGCGACGCCGTCTTCAGTCGATCAACTGCGCATCCCGCAACGCGGTAAGCGCTGTCAACCAACGCGGGTCCTGCTTGTAGTCTGTCGATGCAACCGCCTGACCCCGCATACGCGCAATCCGCGCCGACGGCGTGACCTTCATCCGCTGCGCCGCGCTCAGCGCCAGTTCGGCAGCCGCACGGTCATTGCACACCAGCCCCATGTCGCAACCCGCCGTCAGTGCCGCCTCGATTCGACTCGCCGCATCGCCCACCACATGGGCGCCCGCCATGGACAGGTCATCACTGAAGATCACCCCGTCGAACTGCAACTCGCCGCGCAGGATGTCCTGCAACCAGCGGCGTGAGAAACCGGCCGGCTGGCTGTCCACCTGCGGGTAGATCACATGCGCCGGCATCACGGCGGCCAATTGCTTGCTCAGGCGCGCGAACGGTACCAGGTCATTGGCGCGAATCTGTTCCAGGCTGCGCTCGTCATTGGGAATCGCGACGTGGGAATCGGCCTCGGCCCAGCCATGACCGGGAAAGTGCTTGCCGGTGGCCGCCATGCCGGCGCTGTTCATGCCACGGATAAAGGCACCGGCGAGCACGGCGGCGCGCTCGGGATCGCCTTCGAACGAGCGGGTGCCGACCACGGCGCTGCGCTGGTAATCGAGGTCCAGCACGGGGGCGAAACTCAGGTCGAGGCCCACGGCCAGTACTTCGGTGGCCATGACCCAGCCACACTGTTCGGCCAGGTGCTCGGCGTTGGGGTTATCCGCCAGCGCGCGCATGGCCGGCAGGCGCACGAAGCCCTGGCGCAGGCGCTGCACGCGTCCGCCTTCCTGGTCGACCGCCAGCAGCAGGTCCGGGCGCACCGCACGGATCGCCGCACTCAACTCGCGGACCTGGCGCGGGTGCTCGATGTTGCGCGCAAAAATGATCAAGCCGCCCACTTCAGGTTGGCGCAACAGATGGCGATCCTCGGCCGTCAGCCAGGTACCGGCAACGTCGACCATCAAAGAACCTTGCAGGGCAGCAGTCATAAACCTTCCTTAAATAACGCGCACAACCCGTCATTCCTACCAGATACGGTAAGCACAACGGGTTGCGCGTAAAGAGCTGAAATCGGCATGGCGGCTAGCTTAGCGGATGCAAGCGGCCACGCACACCCGCAGCGGTCAAACCTTGGCGAGGGCCGGCGTGGATTTGCTGCGCGGGCGCAATTGGGCCACGGCCATGGCCTGATCGGTCACGCCGGTTTCGGCGCGCATGCCTGCGGCGAGGAATGGCACCATCAGGCGCATCACCTGCTCGATGGAGGTATTGACGCCGAAATCGGTCTCGGCAATCGCGCGCAATGCCTTGATCCCGGACATGCTGAAGGCGGCGGCGCCGAGCATGAAGTGCACGCGCCAGAACAGTTCGATGGGCGGGATGCGCGGGGCCGCTTCGTTGACCAGCAACATATAGCGACGGAACACCTTGCCGTACATGTCTTCCAGGTAACGTCGCAAGTGGCCCTGGCTCTGGCTGAACGCCAGGCCCAGCAGACGCATGAAGATCGACAGGTCGTTGCCGCTGCGTGGCTGAACCACCAGCGCTTGCTCAACGAGGATTTCCAGCAGTTCTTCCAGGCTGGGCTTGTTGTCGGCTTTGGCCTGGCGACGTTCGAGCTCACGGTCGAGACTGGCGCAGAACGGCCCCAGAAAGCGCGAGAACACCGCCTGGATCAGGGCCTTTTTTGAGCCGAAATGATAATTCACGGCGGCGAGGTTGACCCCAGCCTTGCTGGTGATCAGCCGCAATGAAGTTTCAGCAAATCCTTTTTCCGCGAACAACTGCTCGGCAGCATCGAGAATGCGTTCAACGGTTTCCGACTGGGCCATGGCTACTCCGCCTGACAAACACTTGTTTGAAACATACGTTTCAGGGTATGTCTTGTCAAGCCTGCGCGCCCATTTTCCGGCCGGGCAGTCACCTGTTTCGTCGCTATTTAATCACATCCTCCACCGCCTGTAGGCAGCGCTGTCTTCGCCTCCCGGCGCAGCTGATGAATGACCGTCCAGCGGAGCCGCAAAAAAGGATGATTGCCAAGCGCGATTCACTGTATATAATCCCAGTCACTGTATAAAAAGACAGAGCGATCAACATGCTAAAACTGACGCCACGCCAAGCTGAGATTCTGGCTTTTATCAAGCGCTGCCTTGATGACAACGGTTATCCACCGACACGCGCCGAAATTGCGCTGGAACTGGGTTTCAAGTCTCCCAACGCCGCTGAAGAACACCTCAAGGCCCTCGCTCGCAAAGGCGCGATCGAGATGACCCCGGGGGCTTCACGCGGTATTCGCATCCCGGGCTTCGAAGCCAAGGCCGACGAATCGACACTGCCGATCATTGGTCGGGTGGCCGCCGGTGCGCCGATCCTGGCGCAACAGCACGTCGAGGAATCCTGCAACATCAACCCGACCTTCTTCCATCCTCGCGCCGACTACCTGCTACGTGTGCATGGCATGAGCATGAAGGACGTGGGTATTTTCGACGGCGACCTGCTGGCCGTTCACACCACCCGTGAGGCCCGCAATGGCCAGATCGTCGTGGCCCGGATCGGCGATGAAGTCACCGTCAAACGCTTCAAGCGTGAAGGCAGCAAGGTCTGGCTTATGGCCGAGAACCCGGAGTTCGCGCCCATTGAAGTGAACCTCAAAGACCAGGACCTGGTGATCGAAGGCTTGAGTGTCGGCGTCATTCGCCGCTAAAGGAGACATCATGCAGCTCGTGCACACCCCACAACACACACAACTGTCGCTGTTCGAGGCCTTCATGGCTCAACCGCTTGCGCCCATCCTCAAGGAAACGGTCGAAGCGCCCTGGAGCTGCGAACCCGAGGTATTCAGTGAATTGTCGTTGCGTGGTGCTGCCGGGAGCTGCTTGAGCTTGCTGGCGCCAATCCTTCGCGAACTCAGTGAAGAGCAGGACGCGCGCTGGTTGACCCTGATCGCACCGCCCGCCAGCCTGACCCAGGCCTGGCTACGGGATGCCGGCCTCAACCGCGAAAGGATTCTGTTGCTGCAGCCACGGGGCGCACAAAGCGCTCAACAATTGACGTGTGAAGCCTTGCGCCTGGGCCGTAGCCATACCGTGGTGAGCTGGTTGAACCCGTTGAACGCAACGGCCAAGCAGCAGTTGATCGGTGCCGCACACACAGGTGATGCGCAGAGTTTGAATATTCGACTGGGATAAGGGATGAGCGGGTTACAACGGGCTCAGTGAAGAACCCTTGGACCATCGTCCTTTTCCGGCTCGCCTTCAGCCAGGCGACCGGCCATCTGCACCCCAACGCTCAACATGGCTTTAGCCACTTCCACATGCTGGCCTTGCAGGAACGCTTTTGCGTCTTCGGAGAAGTCCAGGGTAACCAGAGAACCTTCGTCCTCAGCCCGGCGCAGCTCGATTCGGCCGTCAGGCAGTTCAACAATTTCCAGAAAGGACGTTGGCATAAAAGTCTGTTCTCCACGAAAGCGCGGGATTATATCAGTGTTGTGGCGTGCAGGCTTGCCCGCTCAGCACTCGGCCAGGCCTTCGCGAAAGCGCAATGCCAGCTTTTTAAGCTCCTGGCGCCAGCTTTCCAGCTCTTCGCGGCTCAAGGGCTTGGGTTCATCTGCCTCCAATGCAACCGCCACGATCAATGGCTGCGTCACATCGCCCTTGGGTACATGGGGGACGCGGGGCGGCTGGAACATGTCGGCATGTGCCTTGAGCAGGCGTGCCAGCCAACTGTCCGGACTCTGGGCCATTTCCACCAGCTCGGCCAATTCCGGAATAGCCATGGTTTCCAACACTTCGCGGGTCATGATCATTTCAGCACGGGGCGAACCTGCCTGGGGCAGACGGTAGAACCCGGCGATTTCATGGCATAGACCCAGCAAGGCGCCGTACAGGTGAAACAAAGCGGCTTCACGCCCCGCCTGGACCAGCGCAATGGCATTCATCTCCTTCCCCACCTCGGCACGGCCAAGGGCTTCCAGGGACAAACCCGCAAAGTAAATTTTCTGATTGGTACGGGTATAGAGTTCGTTGGCCATGACGGCAATCTCCACAACGAATTAGGCCTGATGCTGGCTTGTAGGAGCGAGCTTGCTCGCGAAAAACTTTAGAGAACCACTGTGTATCAGATTTCTCGCGTCATCGTTAACGACCTTCGCGAGCAAGCTCGCTCCTACACACCAAGAAAAGGCCGCCTATAAAGGCGGCCTTTGTATTTCCAGGATCACTCAATCAAGCGCCCTGGCGCTTGTCCTCGACCTTCCACTTGCCACCGTCGTAGAACGCTTTCCATCCGGTAGGCTTGCCGTCGACTTCGGTCTGCACGTACTGCTCCTTGGTCTTGCGGCTATAGCGGATCACGGCTGGGCGACCATCCGGGTCCTTCTTCGGCGCTTCACACAGGAAGTGGTACTTGGGATCGATCTCGTCCTTGTGCGGCACGATCTCCAGCACCAGCGGTGCACGGGTCTCGCGGTTTTTCGGGAACTGGCTGGCGGCCAGGAACAGGCCCGAAGCACCGTCGCGCAGGATATAGGTGTCGTTGACCTTCTCGCACTTGAGCTCGGGCATCTTCACCGGGTCCATCTTCGGCGGCGCCGCATCACCGCTTTTCAGCAGTTTGCGGGTGTTCTTGCAGGTCGGGTTGGTGCAACCGAAGAACTTGCCGAAACGCCCGGTCTTGAGCTGCATCTCGCTGCCGCACTTGTCGCACTCCAGGCTCGGACCTTCGTAGCCCTTGATGCGGTAGGTGCCCTCTTCGATCTCGTAGCCGTTGCAATCCGGGTTGTTACCGCAGATGTGCAGCTTGTGCTTTTCATCCAGCAGATAGGCATCCATCGCCGTGCTGCAGATCGGGCAACGGTGCTTGCCACGCAGTACCAGCGACTCGGATTCGCCCTCGTCGTCCGCGGCGATTTCATCGCCCGGCACCAGGTTGACGGTAGCCTTGCAGCGCTCTTTCGGCGGCAGGCTGTAGCCCGAGCACCCCAGGAACACGCCGGTGGATGCCGTACGGATCTGCATCGGCCGACCGCAGGTGAGGCAAGGAATGTCGGTCATGACCGGCTGGTTGGCGCGCATGCCACTGTCGGGGCTCTCGGCCACCTCGAGTTTCTTCTTGAAGTCGCCGTAGAACTCGTCCAGCACGTTTTTCCAGTCGCGTTCGCCCTGGGCCACGTCGTCGAGGTTCTCTTCCATGCCGGCGGTGAAGCCGTAGTCCATCAGGTTGGAGAAGCTCTCGGACAGACGCTCGGTGACGATATCGCCCATCTTTTCCGAATAGAAGCGGCGGTTGTGCAGCGCCACGTAGCCACGGTCCTGAATCGTGGAGATGATCGCCGCATAGGTCGAAGGACGACCGATACCGCGTTTCTCCATCTCCTTGACCAGGCTGGCTTCCGAATAGCGCGCCGGCGGCTTGGTGAAGTGCTGCGACGGATCAAGCTTGATCAGCTTCAACGTATCGCCCTGCGCCATATCCGGCAGTACATCGTCGTCGCCTGGCTTGGCGATTTGCGGCATTACGCGGGTATAACCGTCGAACTTGAGGATGCGGCCCTTGGCACGCAGCTCAAAGTCGCCCGCCCCCACGCTGACCGTGGTGGACAAGTATTGCGCCGGCAGCATCTGGCAGGCCAGGAACTGGCGCCAGATCAGCTCGTAGAGGCGTTCAGCGTCGCGCTCCATGCCGCTGAGCTTGCTCGGCTCGGTGTTGGCGTCGGAGGGGCGAATCGCTTCGTGAGCCTCCTGTGCGCCTTCCTTGCTGCTGTAGGCGTTGGGCTTTTCCGGCAGGTACTTCTTGCCGAATTCGCTTTCGATATAAGTACGCGCCATCGCCACCGCGTCTTGCGACAGGTTGGTCGAGTCGGTACGCATGTACGTGATGTAGCCCGCTTCGTACAGACGCTGGGCCATCATCATGGTCTTCTTCACACCAAAGCCCAGGCGGTTGCTCGCGGCCTGTTGCAGAGTGGAGGTGATGAACGGTGCCGACGGCTTGCTGCTGGTCGGTTTGTCTTCACGCTTGACGATGCTGTAGCTTGAGGCCTTGAGCTTCTCCAGTGCAGCCATGGCCTGGGCTTCGTTCAGCGGCTTGAACGCCTCGCCGTTCTCGCGGGCCACTTCAAAGCGCACGTTGTTGCCCTTGGCGGTGCCGAGGTCAGCGTGGACTTCCCAGTATTCTTCGGGGTTGAACGCACGAATTTCGCGCTCACGCTCCACCACCAGCTTGACCGCAACCGACTGCACACGGCCGGCCGACAGGCCACGGGCGATTTTCGCCCACAGCAGCGGCGAAACCATGTAGCCCACCACGCGGTCGAGGAAACGCCGGGCCTGTTGGGCGTTGACACGGTCAATGTCCAGCTCGCCCGGCTTGGAGAAGGCTTCCTGGATGGCTTTCTTGGTGATTTCGTTGAACACCACGCGCTTGTAGCGGCTGTCGTCGCCGCCAATGGCTTCCCGCAGGTGCCAGGCAATAGCCTCCCCTTCGCGGTCCAAGTCCGTTGCGAGATAGATGGTGTCGGCATCCTTGGCGAGCCGGCGCAGCTCTTCGATGACCTTTTCCTTGCCCGGAAGGATTTCGTACTTGGCCTTCCAGCCATGGTCCGGGTCAACACCCATGCGTGAGACCAGCTGCTTGCGCGCTTTCTCTTTAGGGGTGAGCACCGGACCTTCGCCCGCAGCCGCCTTGCCGCGCTTGGCGGCAGGCTCCTTGCTGGCGCTAGCCGAACCGCTGGTGGGCAGGTCTCGGATATGGCCGATACTCGACTTCACCACGTACTCGTTGCCCAAGTACTTGTTGATGGTCTTGGCCTTAGCCGGGGATTCCACAATGACCAGCGATTTGCCCATGGATCGGAAAATTCCTGAATTCGAGAAGTGAAAGGCAGTTGGCGCCTGTCGCGGCAACGCTATATATAGTGGCAACAAGATGAGGTCAAGCGCAGCATTCTGCGCGACCTGCCGTTATTGCCCTGAAAAAAGACTGGGTTCGGCCTGGACCAAAGCAAAGCGCGGGACCTGCTCGCCGTCAACTTCGACGGTCTCCAGGAACATACTCAAGGGACGCACCCAAAAGCCGTATTCGCCATACAGTGCTTGGTAAAACACCACTTCTTCTTCGGTTTCGGAGTGCCGTGCCACGCTGAAAACGCGGTACTGCGGCCCCTTGTAATGTTGGTAGAGCCCTGGTTCGACTTTCATGCTCTGGCCCTCGTACAAAATTTGTTGAAAAAAAATATTAAAAATTCCAAAAAACAAAAACCGGGGCACTGGGCCCCGGCTTCCGTCAAGCGAACGATTAAACGCGTTCGAAGACGGTGGAAATGCCTTGGCCGAGACCAATGCACATGGTTGCAACCCCAAGGTTGCCGCCATTTTGCTTCATCACGTTAAGCAATGTGCCGGAGATGCGGGCACCGGAGCAACCGAATGGGTGGCCCAGGGCAATCGCGCCGCCGTGCAGGTTAACCTTCTCATTCATCTTGTCGAGTACTTTCAGATCTTTCAGCACTGGCAGGGCCTGTGCAGCGAAGGCTTCGTTGAGCTCGAAGAAGTCGATATCGGAGATGGTCAGGCCTGCGCGCTTCAAGGCTTTTTGCGTGGCCGGTACTGGACCATAGCCCATGATCGCCGGGTCCACACCCGCTACGGCCATCGAGCGAATCACCGCCAGCGGCTGGATGCCCAGGTCCTGGGCACGCTGCGCCGACATCACGATCATGCACGAAGCGCCATCGGTGATCTGCGACGACGTACCGGCTGTCACGGTGCCGCCCTTGGGGTTGAAAGCCGGCTTGAGCGCCGCCAGGCTTTCCAGGGTGGTGTCCGGACGGATGGTCTCGTCGTAGTCGAACAGTTTCAGGAAACCGTTCTCGTCATAGCCGTTCATCGGGATGATTTCATCCTTGAACTTGCCTTCCACGGTCGCCTTGTGGGCGAGTTGGTGGGAACGCAGGCCGAACGCGTCCTGGGCTTCACGGGTGATGCCGTGCATTTTGCCGAGCATTTCCGCGGTAAGGCCCATCATGCCCGAGGCTTTTGCCGCGTACAGCGACATGTGCGGGTTAGGGTCGACGCCGTGCATCATGCTGACGTGGCCCATGTGCTCCACGCCGCCGACCACGAACACATCGCCGTTGCCGGTCATGATCGCTTGCGCAGCGGTGTGCAGCGCGCTCATCGACGAACCGCACAGGCGGCTCACGGTCTGGCCGGCCGCGGTGTGCGGGATCTGGGTCATCAACGACGCCATGCGCGCGATGTTCCAGCCCTGCTCCAGGGTCTGGTTGACGCAGCCCCAGATCACGTCTTCGACCTCGTTCGGGTCAACCTTGACGTTGCGTTCCAGCAGCTTGCTGATCAGGTGCGCCGACATGTCTTCGGCGCGGGTGTTGCGGTGCATGCCGCCCTTGGAGCGGCCCATCGGCGTGCGACCGAAGTCGACAATCACGACGTCTCTTGGATTCAAGCTCATAAATATTCTCGCTCTAGTCGATTGGGCGCTTAACCGAAGAAGCTCTGGCCGTTCTTGGCCATCTCACGCAGCTTCGCGGTCGGGTGGTACAGCGGGCCCAAATCAGCGTATTTGTCAGCCAGGGCAACGAACTCGGCCACACCGATCGAGTCGATGTAACGCAGCGCACCACCACGGAATGGAGGGAAACCAATACCGTACACCAGGCCCATATCGGCCTCGGCGGCGGTCTCGACGATGCCGTCTTCCAGGCAACGTACGGTTTCCAGGCACAGGGCGATCATCATCCAGTTGATGATGTCTTCGTCCGACACCTCACGCTGTTCGTAGATGACCGGGGCCAGCACTTCGTGCACCGACGGGTCGGCCACTTTCTTCTGCTTGCCCTTCTTGTCGGCCTCGTAGGCGTAGAAACCCTTGCCGTTCTTCTGACCCAGGCGCTTGGCCTCGTACAGCGCGTCGATCGCCGAACGACGGTCGTCTTTCATGCGGTCCGGGAAACCTTCAGCCATGACGTCGCGACCATGGTGGCCGGTGTCGATGCCGACCACGTCCATCAGGTACGCCGGGCCCATGGGCCAGCCGAATTTCTCCATGACCTTGTCGATGCGCACGAAGTCCACACCGGCGCTGACCAGCTTGGCGAAACCGCCGAAGTACGGGAACAGCACGCGGTTGACCAAAAAGCCCGGGCAGTCGTTGACCACGATCGGGTTCTTGCCCATTTTCTTGGCGTAGGCAACGGTGGTGGCCACCGCCTGTTCACTGGACTTCTCGCCACGGATCACTTCCACCAGCGGCATCATGTGCACCGGGTTGAAGAAGTGCATGCCGACGAAATTTTCCGGACGCTTGAGGGCCTGAGCCAGCAGCGAGATGGAAATGGTCGAGGTGTTGGAGGCCAGGATGGTGTCGTCTTTGACCTGGGCCTCGACTTCAGCCAATACCGCCTGCTTGACCTTCGGATTCTCGACAACCGCTTCGACCACCAGGTCGACGTGGCCGAAATCGCCGTAGGACAGCGTAGGACGAATGCCGTTAAGCACTTCAGCCATTTTCGCAGCGGTCATGCGACCTTTATCAACGCGGCCTACCAGGAGCTTGGCGGCTTCCGCCAGGCCCTGCTCGATACCGTGCTCGTTGATGTCTTTCATCAGGATCGGCGTGCCTTTGGACGCCGACTGGTAAGCGATACCGCCGCCCATGATACCGGCGCCGAGTACGGCGGCCTGTTTCACGTCGCGGGCGATTTCGTCGTAGGCCTTGGCCTTTTTCTTCAGTTCCTGATCGTTCAGGAACAGGCCGATCAAGCTCTGCGCAGCAGAGGTCTTGGCGAGTTTGACGAAACCGGCAGCTTCGATTTCCAGCGCCTTGTCGCGACCGAAGTTCGCGGCTTTCTGGATGGTCTTGATCGCTTCAACCGGCGCCGGGTAGTTCGGGCCGGCCTGGCCAGCCACGAAACCCTTGGCGGTTTCGAACGACATCATTTGTTCGATGGCGTTGAGCTTGAGTTTTTCCAGCTTCGGCTGACGCTTGGCCTTGTAGTCAAATTCGCCGCTGATGGCGCCCTTGATCAGGTTCAGCGCAGCTTCGGCCAGTTTGTCCGGGGCAACCACAGCATCGACAGCACCGACTTTCAGCGCGTCTTCAGCACGGTTTTCCTTGCCGGCGGCAATCCATTCGATGGCGTTGTCGGCACCGATGATGCGCGGCAGGCGCACGGTACCGCCAAAGCCCGGGTAGATACCCAACTTGACTTCAGGCAGGCCGATTTTGGCAGTGGCCGACATGACGCGGAAGTCCGCCGCCAGGCACATTTCCAGGCCGCCGCCCAAGGCGATACCGTTGATCGCAGCCACGGTGGGTACGTTGAGGTCTTCGAAATCGCTGAAAATCTTGTTGGCTTCAAGGTTGCCAGCCACCAGCTCGGCATCGGGCAGCTTGAAGTTGTCGACGAATTCGGTGATGTCAGCGCCGACGATAAACACGTCCTTGCCGCTGGAGACGATCACGCCCTTGACCGAAGCATCTGCTTTGATGGTGTCTACGGCCTGACGCAATTCGTTCAGGGTTAGACGGTTGAACTTGTTGACGGACTCACCCTTGAGGTCGAATTTCAATTCGACGATGCCACTTTCAAGAGCCTTAACCGTGATGGCTTTACCTTCGTAAATCATCAACTGATCTCCACGATATGGAAGCTGAACAGTACACACCGGACGCTGGCCTCTGGTTGGACATTGACACCTGCATCAATGCTCACGCCAATCCGCCAGGCACACCCGCCAGTGCGATAGTCGGGGTTATGTCAGAGCTGTCTGTAGGACAAACGCTCAATTCATACGCCCGTTTGATTTGGGTACGCCACCTTCATCCAATTCCGGGCAATTGTCAATCGCTCCAAAGACTAGGAAAAACGCGACTTTCCAGTCAGTTCAGAACCCGAAGCGCAGGATAGCAACCCGTCAATATTTAACTATTCACAGGATCAATAATAGGAAAGGTAGGGGAAAAGCCTGTACAGAAAGGGATAGACGGCTAGGCTAACCGCAACTTGAGGATTTACCGGCCTGCCTGGCCAACTCCAGCCCGATGATGAGTCGGGCTTTTTATTGCCCGGCCTTCCGGTTTTCTGTAGGAGCGAGCTTGCTCACGAAAATCGCCAACCATAACGCAGCGGACTCAGGTTTAACGCGTCGCTCTCGGGTTTTTCGCGAGCAAGCTCGCTCCTACAATGAGTGGGTTATGTCAGGCCAGGGCTTTGAGCAGCGCATCAATATCCTTCAACACACTCGCATCGCCCTTCTCGCCCCAGTACAAGGCGATCATCTGCTTGTCCGCCTCGACCTTGTAGACGTTGGCCGGCAGCGTTGAAAAATACGGCAACAACTTCTCGTCCACGCACACCTCGCGCCATTGGTTGACCCATACCCCCGGCTCCCACTGCCAGTAACTCCAGATGGCCGGCGAGCTGCCGCGTCGTGGCCGGCAGTACTGCGCGCAGGGGCTCGGCGGCTCTTGCTTGAGCCAGTGCGGCCACGCCTGGGGCGCCAGTTGCATGGCCAGCCCGATGCGGCGCGCCTCCATGCGCAGCGCCATGCGCCCGCTCTGATGGCGCGAGGGACGCAGCCATGCCAAAGGGCTCAGCACCACGACAAGGATTGACACCACTATCCAGACCGTCATATGTGTACTCCCGAATTTCTAGATGAGCGGATTTGACCTGACGCAACCGCATCCGCTTGGAAAGCAGCCATACTGAACTTATTGCAGTCCCCCTGGAGGAACGCCCCATGCCCTACACACATATTCTGGTCGCCGTCGACCTGACCGAAGAGTGCGATCCAGTGATCAAGCGTGCGCAGGAATCTGCATTGGCCAATGGCGCCATACTGTCGTTGGTGCATATCGTCGAGCCCATGGCCATGGCCTTTGGCGGTGACGTGCCGATGGACCTTTCCCAGTTGCAGCAACAACAATTTGACCAGGCCAAGGAGCGCCTGGATCGTTTGATTCTCAAATACCCGCACCTGAAAAAGGAAGACTGCCACCTGACATACGGCCAACCGCGCCAGGAAATCCATCACTTGGCCAAGGAAAAGGCTTGCGACTTGATCGTGGTGGGTAGCCATGGTCGCCATGGCCTGGCGCTGCTGCTGGGCTCTACTGCCAATGATGTGCTGCATGGCGCGCCGTGTGATGTGCTGGCCGTCAAGTTGGTTAAAGACACCAGCAAGTAAGACCGTTGAAGATCAAATGTGGGAGGGGGCTTGCCCCCGATAGCATTCTGTCAGTTGATATATCTGGTGACTGATACACCGCTATCGGGGGCAAGCCCCCTCCCACATTTGGATCGCATTTCATATAAAAAACCCGGTGCTCATCAAGTGAGCACCGGGTTTTTTAATACGTTGAAATTACTCAGGCATCCAACTCGGCCCAACGCTCAACCAGCGCTTCCAACTCCTGGTTCAACGTCTCCAGGGTGGCGATGACTTTGGCGGTTTCCGCCGCCGGGCGCTGGTAGAAACCGGCGTCAGCCATCTCTGCCTCTACTGCGGCAATCTGCTGTTCCTTGGCGTCGATATCACCCGGCAAGGCTTCCAGCTCGCGCTGCAGCTTGTAGCTGAGCTTTTTCTTGGCCGAAGGCGCAGCTTCCTGTGCCGGAGCGGCGGCGGCCACGGGCGCGACGACCGCAGAGGTCAGGTCGGCCTTGCCGGACTTGCTTTCGGTCACGCCCAAAAGGCGCGGCGAACCGCCCTGGCGCAGCCAGTCCTGATAACCACCGACGTACTCGCGCACCTTGCCCTCGCCTTCGAAGACCAGGGTGCTGGTGACCACGTTGTCGAGGAATGCCCGGTCGTGACTGACCATCAGCACGGTGCCGTTGAAGGTCAACAGCACTTCTTCGAGCAACTCGAGGGTTTCCACGTCGAGGTCGTTGGTCGGTTCGTCGAGTACCAGCAGGTTCGCCGGCTTGCTGAACAGCTTGGCCAGCAGCAGGCGCGCGCGTTCGCCACCGGACAAGGCTTTCACCGGGGTACGCGCACGTTGCGGGCTGAACAGGAAGTCGCCCAGGTAGCTGAGGACGTGGCGGCTCTGGCCGTCGATGTCGATAAAGTCGCGACCTTCGGCGACGTTGTCGATGACGGTTTTCTCCAGGTCCAACTGGTGGCGCAACTGATCGAAGTAGGCGACGTCGATACGCGTGCCCTCTTCCACCGTGCCGCTGGTCGGCTGCAGACCGCCGAGCATCAGCTTGAGCAAGGTGGTCTTGCCGGTGCCGTTGGCGCCCAGCAGACCGATACGGTCGCCGCGCGCCAGGACCATGGAGAAGTCCTTGATCAGGAACGGACCTTCCGGGTGATGGAAGCTGACGTTCTCCAGCACCATGACCTGCTTGCCCGACTTGTCGGCCGTGTCGAGCTGGATATTGGCCTTGCCGGTGCGCTCGCGACGTTCGCTGCGCTCCACACGCAGTGCTTTCAACGCACGCACGCGGCCTTCGTTACGGGTGCGACGCGCCTTGATGCCCTGGCGGATCCAGACTTCTTCCTGGGCCAGTTTCTTGTCGAACAGCGCGTTGGCGGTCTCTTCAGCCGAGAGTGCGGCTTCCTTGTGCACCAGGAAGCTGGCGTAGTCGCCGTTCCAGTCGATCAGGCCGCCACGGTCCAGTTCGAGGATGCGGGTGGCCAGGTTTTGCAGGAAGGAACGGTCGTGCGTGATGAACAGCACGGCGCCCTGGAAATCCTTGAGGGCTTCTTCCAGCCAGGCGATGGCGCCGATATCCAGGTGGTTGGTCGGCTCGTCGAGCAGCAGCAGGTCCGGTTCGGACACCAGGGCCTGGGCCAGCAGCACGCGACGACGCCAGCCGCCGGACAACTGGGCGAGGGTCTTGTCGGCCGGCAGTTGCAGGCGGCTCAGGGTGCTGTCGACCAGTTGCTGCAAGCGCCAGCCATCGCGGGCTTCGAGGTCTTGCTGGACGTGCATCAGCTTGTCCAGGTCGGCTTCGGTGACGCAGTTCTGCGCCAGGTGATGGTATTGCGCAAGCAATTCGCCAACGCCGTCCAGGCCTTCGGCGACCACGTCGAACACTGTCCGCTCGTCGGCTACCGGCAATTCCTGCGGCAATTCGCCAATCTTGAGGCCCGGAGCGCGCCAGACAGAGCCCTCATCGGGCTTCTGGTCGCCTTTTACCAGCTTCATCATGCTCGACTTGCCGGTGCCGTTGCGGCCGATGATGCACACCCGCTCACCACGGGCGATCTGCCAGGACACCTTGTCCAACAACGGCATAGCGCCGAAAGCAAGGGACACATCGCTGAATTTGAGCAGGGTCATACGCTTCTCCAAAAACTGGGCGCGCATTCTACCTGAGTTGAGGGTGGGATGCGGCCTGCATTTTCGCTGCCGACACGTTCTGCAGGACATTTGCCGCGAACTTGAACCAACCGGCCGGCAAAGCTTTCGCCGGTCGCTGGCAAAAGGCTAAGCTAGGGGCAATCAGTGTCGGCGATGCCGGTGCTAGTCGTGATTTCTCTGCACGGACGTCTCATGCGCAGTCGCCTTTTCAACTTTTTATCCTGTCTGCTTCTTTCCACCACCGCCGTTCAATCTGCCCAGGCCGTGGACCTCACCACCCAACGTCAATATTACGATGAAGCCAAGCGCGCCCTCGCCAAGGGCGACAGCGGCCCCTACATGCAATACAGCCAGGCCCTGGCCGACTACCCGCTGACGCCGTACCTGGCGTATGACGAACTGACCGCACGCCTTAAAACCGCGAGCAACCAGGAAATCGAACAGTTTCTCGCCAAAAACGGCGACCTGCCCCAGGCCAACTGGATGAAGCTGCGCTGGTTGCGCTGGCTGGCCGACCGGGGTGACTGGCAGACCTTTGAAAAGTACTACGATACCAAGCTCAATTTCGTCGAGCTGGACTGCCTGCACGGCCAGTACCAACTGACCCACAACCTCAAGGCCGAAGGCTACAAGACCGCCGAGAAGCTGTGGATGACCGGCAAATCCCAGCCGGCCGCCTGCGATGTGACCTTTGGCCAGTGGGCCTCTGACGGTCAGTTGACCGAGCAGAAAATCTGGGACCGCACCAAGCTTGCCGCCGAAGCACGCAACTACGCACTGGCCAACAGCCTGGTGAAAACCCTGCCGACGCTCGGCGCCCAGGGCCGCCTGATGATCGACGTGGCGCAAAAACCCGACATGCTCAGCGACCCGTCGCGCTTCCTGCCGGCCACCGAGGCCATGTCCGACGCCGTGGGCCTGGGCCTGCGCCGCCTGGCTCGCCAGGACCCGGACAAGGCCATGGCCCTGCTGGACGGCTACGCCAGCAGCATGCACTTCTCCCGTGACGAAAAAGTCTCGATTGCCCGGGAAATCGGCCTGACGCTCGCCCGTCGCTACGACCCTCGTGCGTTGGACGTTATGACCCAATACGACCCGGAGTTGCGCGACAACACCGTTTCGGAATGGCGCCTGCGCCTGCTGCTGCGCCTGGCACGCTGGGAAGATGCCTACCAACTCACCCGCAAGCTGCCCCAGGACCTGGCCACCACCAACCGCTGGCGCTACTGGCAGGCGCGCAGCCTGGAGCTGGCCGAACCGAAAAACCCGCAGGCGCTGGTGCTGTATAAAAACGTGGCCAAGGAACGCGACTTCTACGGTTTCCTCGCCGCCGACCGCTCCAAGACCCCTTACCAGTTGAACAACAAGCCGCTGGTGATGAGCCAGGCGCTGGTCAATAAAGTGCGCAATACCCCAGGCGTGCGCCGTGCCCTGGAGTTCTATGCCCGCGGCCAGATCGTCGATGGCCGCCGCGAGTGGTACCACGTCAGCCGTCACTTCAACCGTGATGAAATGGTCGCGCAGGCGAAGCTGGCCTACGACATGAAGTGGTACTTCCCGGCGATCCGCACGATCAGCCAGGCGCAATATTGGGACGACCTGGACATCCGCTTCCCGATGGCCCACCGCGACACCCTGGTGCGCGAAGCCAAGGTGCGCGGCCTGCATTCGAGCTGGGTGTTCGCAATTACCCGCCAGGAAAGCGCCTTCATGGACGATGCCCGTTCCGGCGTCGGCGCCAGCGGCCTGATGCAACTGATGCCCGGCACCGCCAAGGAAACCGCGCGCAAGTTCAGCATTCCCCTGGCTTCCCCGGCCCAGGTACTGGACCCGGACAAAAACATCCAACTCGGCGCCGCCTACCTGAGCCAGGTGCACAGCCAGTTCAATGGCAACCGTGTGCTCGCTTCCGCCGCCTACAACGCCGGCCCCGGCCGCGTGCGTCAATGGCTGCGCGGTGCCGATCACCTGAGTTTCGACGTGTGGGTGGAAAGCATCCCGTTCGACGAAACCCGCCAGTATGTGCAGAACGTGCTGTCTTATTCGGTGATCTACGGGCAGAAGCTCAATTCGCCGCAGCCGTTGGTGGATTGGCATGAGCGGTATTTTGATGACCAGTAAGAGGGGCAGCTTCAAGCGGCAAGTTTGAAGCTTCAAGAGGAATGCCCGTATTGAGAGATGCGGGCATTTTTTTAGAGTCGGCTTTACACCGCCTCAGCCAGCGCCAGGCTCAGGGCTTGCAACATGAATTCAACAAAGGGCGTCGCTTCTGCCTGCTGATCCGCCGCCGACAGCGCAGCATAGTAGGCATCCTGCTGATCCCGAATAACCGCCTCCACTGGCAGATAAGCCAGCGCCGGGCGCCATTGGCTGAGTATCAACGTCTGCCAGAGCCGCCCCATTCGTCCATTGCCGTCTGCAAAGGGATGGATGAATTCGAACTCGTAATGGAATACACAACTGGCGATCAAGGGGTGCCAATCTGAAGCTGACTGCCATTGCAGCAAATCATCGATCAGATGCGCAACGCGACTCGCAGGCGGCGCCATATGAACCAATTGCTCGCCGCGATAAATGCCAACCCCCGAGTGACGAAACCGTCCGGCATCGTCTATCAATCCGAACATCAGCAGTTCGTGGGCTTTGAGCAGGTCAGCACGATTACTCGGCGTCCAGTGCGGCATCGCCTCATAGGCTGCAAAGGCGTTGCGCACTTCCTGGATTTCCCGTGGCAGGCCCAGTACTCGCTTACCCTCCAAGACAGCGGTGACTTGCTCGACGCTGAGCGTATTGTTCTCGATCGCGAGCGAAGCCTGAATGGTGCGAATCCGATTACCGCGCCTCAGCTGAGGCGTCTGGCGGCTATCGTTGCCCGCCGAGAGCTGACCGATCTGCTCACTGATATCGGCTACCAGCGCCAGCATCTTTGTCGTCAGCGTCAACGGAGGTTGATAACGGCTCATATCCTCATCCAGATCATTTATCGAAAGGCCCTATGATGCCCTAAGGCGCAAGCACACTGCAGCTTCATTCCTCCTGCCCGCCATCACTGAACTGCAACGCCGCCAACCGCGCATACAGCGGATTGCTCGCAATCAACTGCTGATGCGTGCCCACGGCCACCAGCTTGCCCTGGTCCATCACCGCTATCCGGTCGGCGTTTTTCACCGTGGCCAGGCGATGCGCGATCACCAGGGTGGTACGGCCCTGCATCAATTGCGGCAGGGCTTGCTGGATCAGGTGTTCGCTCTGGGCATCAAGGGCGCTGGTGGCTTCGTCGAGCAGCAGGATGGGGGCATCCACCAGCAAGGCACGGGCGATGGCCAGGCGTTGCCGCTGACCACCGGAGAGGCCCAGGCCACCGTCGCCCAGGTGGGTCTGGTAGCCGTCGGGCATTTGCAGGATGAAGTCATGGGCATGGGCGATACGCGCAGCGGCCTCGACCTGTTCGCGGGTGGCGGTGGGGTTACCGTAGCGGATGTTGTCTTCGATGCTGCCAAAAAACAGCGCCGGGCTCTGGGAGACCAGGGCAAAGTGGCGGCGCAGGTCCAGCGGGTCGAGTTCGGTCAGCGGCCTGCCTTCGAGCAGGATGCGGCCTTGCTGGGGGTCGTAGAAGCGCAGCAGCAGGTCAAAGAGCGTCGATTTGCCTGCGCCGGAAGGGCCCACCAGCGCGAGGGTTTCACCGGGGTTGATCGTCAGGTTCAGGCCATCGATGGCGTAGCTGTCTGGCCGCGACGGGTAGGAAAAGCGCAGGTCCTCAAGCGTCATGCGCCCGCTGACACGCTCCGGCAAGCGTACGCTGCCGCTGGCCGGCGCCTGGATGTCGTTGCTCGACTGCAACAGCTCGCCAATCCGCTCTGCCGCACCGGCGGCCCGCTGCAATTCGCCAAGCACTTCGCTCAAGGTGCCGACGGCGCTGCCGACAATCAGGCTGTAGAACACGAACGCCGCCAGCTCACCGCCGGAAATGCGCCCGCTGATCACGTCCATGCCGCCCACCCACAACATCACGCCCACGGCGCCGAGCACCAGCATGATCACCAGGGTAATCAGCCAGGACCGCTGCAGGATGCGTTTGCGCGCGGTGGCAAACGCCTCTTCCACGGTCAGGGCAAAACGCTGTTCGTCCTGCGCCTGATGGTTATAGGCCTGCACGGTCTTGATCTGGCCCAAGGTCTCGGCCACGTAGCTGCCGACATCAGCGATGCGGTCCTGGCTCTGCCGTGACAGGCTGCGCACACGCCGGCCGAAGATCAGGATCGGCGCCAGCACCAGCGGCAACGCCACCACCACAATGCTGGTGAGCTTGGGGTTGGTGATGAACAGCAGCACGATACCGCCAATGACCATCAAGGCATTGCGCAGGAACAACGACAGTGATGAGCCGATCACCGATTGCAGCAAGGTGGTGTCGGTGGTCAGGCGTGACTGGATTTCCGAGCTGCGGTTGTTCTCGTAGAAACCGGGATGCAGGTAGATCAGGTGGTTGAACACTTGCCGGCGAATGTCCGCCACTACGCGCTCACCGATCCACGACACCAGGTAGAAGCGCGTGAATGTGCCCACCGCCAGGCCCAGCACCAGCAGCATGAACAGGCCGATGGACTGGTTGAGCAGGTGCGGTGACTGGGTCATGAAACCCTGGTCGACCAGCAGGCGAATGCCTTGCCCCATGGACAAGGTAATACCGGCGGTGACGATCAGCGCCAACAGGGCGCCCAGCGCCTGCCAGCGGTAGGGCGCGATAAAGCGGCTGGCCAGGCGAATCGCGCGGCGTTGACGGGTTGAGAACATACGGGCTTCACCACTGACGGAGTCTAACCCTCAACATTGGGGGAACTTGCGCAAATAACAATGAGTCAGGTTAATTATGCCCGCCGATAGAGGCCGCTAGAGGCTATCGGTCTAAGACTGATCTGGAAATATGTGCCGGTTTCTGGTGGACTGGGTGTCCGAACCGGTGAACGTGTATGGAGTTGTAACAGCTCGGTCACGCGGGGGAATTAAAGTAGGTACACAACCTGATGAGGAGACAGGCCATGACCTTGCAAAACAGCAGCAATGCCAAGATTGAAGTGATCCGCCAACCGCAGGCGCTGCCTTGCTCTTACATCGATGCCAAGGGCCGCGAAGTGCAGATTACCGAAGAAATGATCCAGCAAGCGTGCAGCGAACTGGAACAGCGCCTGGTCAAGCCTGCGCAGCAAGGCTGAAACGCCGATGCTCTTTCAAACCCGGCCCAGTTGGCCGGGTTTTTTATCGGCTGTCTAAACGCAGACCGCGCCCAGTGCGGTCACGACGTTGGACAACACGGCCGACTCGCCGTTAATGCGCACCTTGAGGCCATCAATCTCGCGGCGCTCCGGGTAGTGCTTGCGCAATAAGTCAAAGGCCTTGCGCTGCTCGTCCACCGTTCCCACAAGGCTGCGACGCAAATCCGCATCATCGCGGCGCGGGTCGTACACGCTGCGACACAAGGTCGCCAACGCCCAGGCCGGGTCGGTCGACGCGTTCAGGTGCACCTCGGCCAGCCACGGTTGCGGCAGCAGGTCGCTCAAGTGGATGCTCGGCTCCAGGCCCTGGTGGGCACAGAACGCCTGATAGACCTGCGCCGTGCCGCGCTGCTTGCCGTCGAGGCTGTAGCCGGCGATATGCGGGGTGGCCAGTACGCACAGGTCAGCCAGGTCGGCATCCACCTGCGGCTCGCCCTCCCACACATCCAGCACCGCTTGCAGATCTTCGCGCTCAAGTAATACGTCGCGCAGGGCGGCGTTATCCACCACCGCGCCTCGACTGGCGTTGATCAGCCAGGTACCGGGCTTGAGTTGTTCCAGGCGCTGGCGATCAAACAGATGCCAGGTGGCGCCATTGCCGGACTTGATCAGCGGCGTGTGCAGGCTGATCACGTCGCATTGCTCGATGATCTGTTGCAGGCTCACGTAGTCGCCGTCTTCGGCGATCTGTCGTGGCGGGTCGCAGACCAGCACGTTCCAACCCAGGCCCTTGAGCACCTGGACCAGCCGCCCGCCAACCTCACCGGCGCCCACGATGCCATAAGTACGCCGGGTGAGGTCGGCCCCTTCGATTTCGGCCAGGGTCTGCAAGCTTCCCAGCACATAATCCACCACGCCCCGGGCATTGCAGCCGGGTGCGCTGGACCACTGGATACCGGCCTGGCGGAAATAATCGAGGTCCAGATGATCGGTGCCGATGGTGCAGGTGCCGACAAAACCCACCTTCGAGCCCTCAAGCAGGGCGCGGTTGACGTTGGTCACCGAACGCACCAGCAGCACATCGGCCTGCTCCACCGTGGCGCGGTCAATCGAACGACCGGGTACGCGGCGAATCTCGCCAAATCCCTGGAAAAATGCATCGAGCAGCGGAATATTTTCGTCGGCAACAATCAGCATGGCGGGCTCCTTTGGCGGATCAGCAGTGTACAGGCATGGGATTGAAGTGACACATGGGTTATGGGGTGCCTGTGTAGTCGCATTACAAATCAGCAACATAGGTTTTTTCCTGACCGTTGCGTCAAGGCGTAGAATCCGCCGTCCTTGCGACTGCCCTTTTTGATTGGACACCTGTACGTGAACACCGCTACCGCTACCCTCACCCGCCCCGCCCGCATCCGTCGGGAAGTGCGCGGCCTGCTGACACTGGCCCTGCCGATCATGATCGGCCAACTGGCAACCACCGCGATGAGCTTTGTCGACGCCGTGATGGCCGGGCGGGTCAGCCCCAAGGACCTGGCGGCGGTGGGCCTGGGTAACTCGATCTGGATCCCGGTGTACCTGCTGATGACTGGCACCCTGCTGGCCACCACGCCGAAAGTCGCGCAGCGCTACGGTGCCGGCACGTTCACCGAAATCGGGCCGTTGGTGCGTCAGTCATTGTGGCTGGCCGTGGTGGTCGGCCTGTGCGGCGGCCTGTTGTTGCTGTGCGCCGAGCCGATACTGCATGCGATGAAGGTCGAGCCCGACCTGATCGAGCCGTCCATGGGCTATCTGCATGGCATCGCGGCCGGGATGCCGGCCATTGCACTGTATTACGTGTTTCGCTGCTTCAGTGACGGCCTGGGCCGTACGCGGCCGAGCATGGTCATGGGCCTGATTGGCCTGGCGCTGAATATTCCGCTGAACTACATCTTCATCTACGGCCATCTCGGCCTGCCGGCCATGGGCGGCGTGGGATGCGGCTGGGCCACGGCGATTGCAATGTGGGTAATGATGCTCGGTCTGGCCGGGTGGACGCGCTGGGGCGCGGCGTATCAGAGCAGCGAATTGTTCAAGCGCTTCGACTGGCCACAATGGGCGGTGATCAAACGCGTACTGGGGATCGGCCTGCCGATTGGCGTGGCGATCTTTGCCGAATCGAGCATCTTCGCGGTCATCGCCCTGCTGCTGGGCAACCTGGGCGCCACGGTGGTATCCGGCCATCAGATCGCGCTGAATGTCAGCTCCCTGGTGTTCATGATTCCCTACTCCCTGAGCATGGCCGTCACCGTGCGCGTCGGACAAGCCCTGGGCCGTGGCGAACCGCGTGAAGCACGCTTTGCCGCAGGCGTCGGCATGGGTACGGCGCTGGCCTATGCCTGCCTGTCCTGCAGCCTGATGCTGGTGTTTCGCGAACAGATTGCGGCGATCTACACCCCCGACCCGGTGGTGATCCACCTGGCATCGATGCTGATCGTGTTCTCGGCGCTGTTCCAGTTCTCCGATTCGATCCAGGTGACCGCCGCCGGTGCGCTGCGCGGCTATCAGGACACGCGGGTGACCATGCTGCTGACCTTGCTCGCCTACTGGGGCGTGGGGTTGCCGGTGGGTTACGCCCTGGGGTTGACCGACTGGCTGGGCGAAC
>NZ_CVTO01000028.1:0-12119 GCF_900004715.1 Pseudomonas sp. 24 E 13 | reverse complement strand
GTGTAAGGGGGCGTTTGCGTGAGCAGCGGTTTGCCGCGCAGATGCCGATTGCCGCGGTGCAACGGCGTGTGGCCCCCGAAGCCCTGCGGGACGTGACCTCGCCGCGGGATTTGCCGGCGTTGCGGGCACTTGATCAACTGCGGCCGCTGTTGGCGCATAACGACTGGGGCGTCAGCGGCAGTGCCGGATTCGAATTGGCCAGCGGCATCGAAGCGTTGCATGCCGCGAGCGATCTGGATTTGATCCTGCGCACCCCCGAGCCGCTTGAGCGTGACCAGGCGCACACGTTATTGGCGATGCTCGATAGCGCACCGTGCGCCGTCGACCTGCAACTGCAAACCCCCGTCGGCGCTGTCGCCTTGCGTGAATGGGCGGGCGCGTCACGCCGGGTGCTGCTGAAAACCGCCAACGGGGCGCACCTTGTCGTCGATCCCTGGCAGGCGGTGGCATGAGCAGCTTGCTGGTATTTCCGGGGCAGGGCGCCCAGCGAGTCGGCATGCTCCAGTCGCTGCCCGTCGACGTCCTCGACGAGGCCAGCGCTGCCCTGGGTGAAGACGTGCGCCGGCTCGATTCGGCACAGGCCCTTGAATCGACGCGCGCCGTCCAGCTTTGCCTGTTGATGGCTGGCGTGGCGCATGCGCGCCTGTTGCAGCACACACCGGACTACGTGGCGGGCCTGTCCATCGGCGCCTATCCCGCTGCTGTTATCGCCGGCGCAATGGACTTTGCCGATGCCATCAAACTCGTCAGCCTGCGCGGCGAACTGATGCAAAGCGCTTATCCACAGGGCTACGGGATGACCGCGATCATCGGCCCGCAGTTATCCACCGTCGAAACATTGCTCGCCGAAATCCACAGCCCACAGACCCCGGTGTACCTGGCCAATATCAATGCCGATAACCAGACGGTCATTGCCGGCAGCGACGCGGCGATGCAGCGTGTCGCAGAACGCATCAAGGGCAACGGCATCGCCAGGCGCCTGGCGGTCAGCGTGCCGTCCCATTGCGTGCTGCTGGAGCAACCGGCCCAGGCGCTTGCCCAAGCGTTCGTCCCGCTCAAGGCGCCGCGCATCACTTACCTGAGCAGCACCCGCGCGCGGCCTATCCACAACTCTGAGCAACTGCGCGATGACCTGGCCTTCAACATGTGCCGCGTCGTCGATTGGCGCGGCACCGTGCAAAGCGCCTACGAGCGTGGCGTGCGCCTGCAGATTGAACTGCCACCGGGCGCGGTGCTCACCGGCCTGTCACGCCGCGTCTTCGAACAAGGCACGGTGATCGCCTGCGAGGGCGCGCGCCTGGATACCTTGCAGGCCCTGCTGCAAGAGGAGGAGCGCCGCCACCGATAAAGCACGACCCAAGGCTTTCGAAGCACAACAACAACAATTTCGATCGAGCACTTTGAGGACAACAACAATGATTATTTACGGTGTGGCATTGCTGGCGATCTGCACGCTCGCGGGCGTGATCATGGGCGACATGCTCGGCGTGTTGCTGGGGGTCAAATCCAATGTGGGCGGCGTGGGCATCGCGATGATCCTGCTGATCTGCGCGCGGTTGTGGATGCAAAAGCGCGGCGGCATGACCAAGGACTGCGAGATGGGCGTGGGCTTCTGGGGCGCCATGTATATCCCCGTGGTGGTGGCGATGGCCGCGCAGCAGAACGTGGTCACCGCCTTGCACGGCGGCCCGGTGGCGGTGCTGGCGGCCATCGGTTCGGTGGTGGTGTGTGGTTGCACCATTGCCCTGATCAGCCGCACGCACAGGGGCGAGCCTTTGCCGCCCGAAGAGCCGCTGATCCTCGCTGCAGGAGGTCGCTGATATGTGGGACCTCATCGAAAAAGGTTTGGAGCACAATGGCCTGATCACCGCGTTCGCCTTTGTGGGCGTGGTGATGTGGATTTCGGTGGTGCTGTCCAAGCGCCTGACGTTCGGGCGCATCCATGGCTCGGCGATTGCCATCGTCATCGGCCTGGTGCTGGCCTGGGTCGGCGGCACCATTACGGGCGGGCAGAAGGGCCTGGCGGACCTGGCACTGTTCTCCGGTATCGGCCTGATGGGCGGCGCGATGTTGCGGGATTTCGCCATCGTGGCCACGGCGTTTGAAGTGCAGGCCACCGAGGCGCGCAAAGCCGGGATGATCGGGGTGATTGCCCTGCTGCTGGGCACGATCCTGCCGTTCATCGTCGGTGCGAGCATGGCCTGGGCCTTCGGCTATCGCGATGCGGTCAGCATGACCACCATCGGGGCGGGCGCCGTGACCTACATCGTCGGGCCGGTGACCGGCGCGGCGATTGGCGCGACCTCGGATGTGATGGCGCTGTCGATTGCCACCGGGTTGATCAAGGCGATCCTGGTGATGGTCGGCACGCCGGTGGCGGCGCGCTGGATGGGCCTGGACAACCCGCGTTCGGCGATGGTGTTCGGGGGCCTGGCCGGCACCGTGAGCGGGGTGACGGCGGGGCTGGCGGCGACGGATCGGCGGTTGGTGCCGTATGGCGCGCTGACGGCGACGTTTCATACCGGGTTGGGCTGCCTGCTTGGGCCTTCGTTGCTGTACTTCATTGTGCGGGGGTTGGTCGGTTAGTTTTGGAGATGGTGGTGTTTGGTCGGGCGCCATCGGGGGCAAGCCCCCTCCCACATGTTGACCGCATTCTCATGGTGGAACTCGGTCAACTGTGGGAGGGGGCTTGCCCCCGATAGCGATCTCAAGCCTGGCGATTGGCATACATCCGACACTCCGCCAACAACGCCAGCAAGTTCGGATCGCGCTCCTTGGCCTTCAGGAACACCACGCCGATATGCTGCTGCAACCGATACCTGGGCTGCAGCGGTATCAGCTTCACGCGGTTCTCGTACACCGCCGCGATCCGGCCCGGCAACAGCGCATAACCCACCCCCGAGCTGACCATGCTCAGCAGCGTGAAGATGTCATTGACCTGCATCGCCACCTTGGGCTCGAACCCCGCCTGCTTGAATACCCGGTTGCCATCCTGATGGGTGGCGAAGCCCTGGGTGAGGGTGATGAAGGTGGCGTCGCGCACGTCGGCCAGGTCAATTTCCTGCTCGCGGTCGAACGGTGATTCGGCCGGAGTGGCGAGGAAAATGTCGTCGGTAAACAGCGCGATCTGTTCGCAGTCGGGGTCGTTGGCGTGCTCATCCAGGGAGATAAGGATCGCGTCCACCTCCATGTTCTTGAGCTTGTAGAGCAGGTCGAAGTTGGAGCCCAGAATCAGGTCGATGTTGAGTTCGCTGCGGCGGATTTTCAGGCCCATGATCAGTTGCGGCACGGTCTTGACCGTCAGCGAGTACAGCGAGCCGAGCTTGAAGCGTTCGGCGGAGAAACCTGCGGCCTCGCGGGTCAGGCGCACGCTGTCGACCACGTCGGCCACCAGCTTCTGCGCGCGCTCTTCGAGTACGTAGGCGCTTTCCAGCGGCGTCAGGTTGCGACCCTCGTGTTTGAACAGCGGGCAGCGCAGTGCATTTTCCAGCGAATGAATGGCGCGGTGCACGCTGACGTTGCTGGTCTGCAATTCGGCGGCGGCGCGGGCCAGGTTGCCGGTGCGCATGAATGCCAGGAAGATTTCCAGCTTTTTGAGGGTGAATTCTTCGTCGATCAACATGGCCGTGGCTCTGGTTCACATGCCCTCGATTGTGCCCGCAAAACGGCGCGGCGTCGTCGGAACGTCATAACGCGCTTGCACTCTGATGCGCAAGGCTGGACGCTTGTCCGCGTGCGCTTGGAGTTAGGAGGTCGGTGACAGATGTACCACGGAGAACGATTCAACGCCTGGAGCCATTTGCTCGGTGCTGTCGCGGCGTGCATGGGCGCTGTGTGGATGTTGGTGGTGGCGAGCCTGGATGGCAGCCCCTGGAAGATCGTCAGCGTGGCGATTTATGGCTTTACGCTGATCGTGCTGTACAGCGCCTCGACGGTGTACCACAGCGTGCGGGGGCGGCGAAAAGAGATCATGCAGAAGGTCGATCACTTTTCGATCTACCTGTTGATCGCCGGCAGCTACACCCCGTTTTGCCTGGTGACGCTGCACGGGCCGTGGGGCTGGACGCTGTTCGGGATTGTGTGGGGGCTGGCGGTGATCGGCATTTTGCAGGAGATCAAGCCGCGCTCCGAGGCGCGGATTCTATCCATCGTAATCTATGCGGTGATGGGCTGGATCGTGCTGGTGGCGGTCAAGCCGCTGCTCGCCGCGCTGGGCACGGCGGGGTTTATCTGGCTGGCGTCGGGCGGGGTGTTGTACACCGTCGGCATCATCTTTTTTGCGTTGGAGGACCGTCTGCGGCACTCCCATGGGATCTGGCATTTGTTTGTGATTGGCGGCAGCCTGCTGCATTTTGTGGCGATCATGCATTACGTGCTTTGAATGTGGGAGGGGGCAAGCCCCCTCCCACATTGGACCCAGGGTGTTCTTAGAGACGTGCCAACAGTTCACAGGCTCGACTGCCGAAAATCTCCAGCAGCTTGGCCAGCATATGCGGCGGTGGCTCGTTGGCGCGGGTCAGGGCGTAGAGGGTGATGGGCAGCGGTGGGGTGAGCGTGCGGATCTGGGTGGTGGCCGTTGAGGCACCCAGCGCGGTGAACGGATCGATCACGGTCAGGCCCGCGCCGGATTCGACCATCGCACGCGCCAGGGAATAGGTTTGCACCGAGATCGTCACCCGTGGCGGCGGGTCGATATTTTCCAGGTAGCTGCCCAGCTTCGCCGCCAGCGGGTCGGCGCTGGACAGGCCGATCAACGGCGCCCCGGCCAGCTCGGCCAACGGCAAGGGCTGATGCCGTTCGGCATCCGGCCAATAGCCCTTGGACGCCAACGCCACCAGTACACCGTTGGCCAGCACTTGGGTAGCCAGCCCAGGATGGCCTGAGAAGTTGAGCGTCAGTGCCAGGTCGATCTCGCGCATCAACAGCTTTTGCACCAACTCGCGGCTATGGTCGCTGGACAGTTCGCAGGCCATGTCCGGGTAATCGCGCGTCCATTCCAGAATTGCCGGTGGCAGCAGGGACAGGGCCAGCGCCGGGATTGCGCCAATCCGTATGCTTTGTCCCGGCATGTGGCGCAAACTTTTGGCCAGGCGCCGCACGCCTTGCAGGCTTGCGGTGACTTTCTCGACTTCACTCTCCAGCGCCAGCGCTTCCGGCGTGGGCTGCAATTTGCCGCGCACGCGCAGGAACAGCGCAAAGCCCAACTGCAATTCGGCGTGCTGCAACACCTTGGTCACCGCCGGTTGCGAGACATGCAACAACTGCGCGGCGGCGCTGATGGAGCCGGTCTGGCGGATGGCCTGGAAGATTTCGATATGACGCAAGCGCATGGCAAGTCCATAACCTTTGTTTATAGGTGACCCATCTTTATTCATTGTCGGTGGCCTGTCACCTGCCCCTAGGCTTGAGGCCTCTTGATTCAGCGGCGGGCGGCGGGAATGGTGCACATCATTGGGGGTGGGGTGATTGGTCTGGCGAGCGCGTATGCGCTGGTGCGTGCGGGCCACGAGGTGACGGTGATCGACGCGCGCGAGACCCTGGGCAGTGAAACCAGCTTTGCCAATGGCGGGCAGTTGTCCTATCGCTACGTGGCGCCGCTGGCCGATGCCGGCGTGCCGCTTCAGGCCATCGGTTGGCTGTTGCGCGGTGACTCGCCGTTAAAGCTGCGCCCACGCCTCGACCCTCAGCAATGGCGCTGGATGGCCGCGTTCCTCGGTGCATGCCGTAGCTCGGTGAACACACGCAATGCCGCCCACCTGCTGCGACTTGCCTCCCTGAGCCAGCACACGTTGCAGCAATGGCGCGAGGATGATCACCTGGACGGCTTCGATTGGCGGCGCAACGGCAAACTGGTCACCTTCCGCAACGCCAGCTCATTTGCGCATGCTCGCAGCAAGGTCACCGATATCCTTCAACAGCAGGTGCTGTCGGCCGCCGATTGCGCACGCCTGGAGCCGGCGCTGGCGGGCGGTGGTTTTGTCGGCGGGATCTACACGCCGAATGAGGAGGTGGCTGATTGTCATGCTTTCTGCCAGCGCTTGGCGGCGCGGCTTGAAGCGTCCGGGCGCTGCCGCTTTTTGCTGGGGCGCAAGGTCACCGGCATTCGCCACGCTGACGGTGCGGTGCAGGCTATCGAATTGGGCGCTGAGGTGGTGCCGGTCGAGCATCTGGTACTGGCGGCCGGTTATCGCAGCGCCGAGTTGGGTGTGCCGCTGCCGCTTTACCCGCTCAAGGGTTACAGCCTCAGTGTGCCGATTGGCGCGCAGCACCAGGCGCCGAACGTGAGCATTACCGACTACGACCGCAAGATCGTCTATGCGCGCATCGGCGAACAACTGCGGGTGGCGGCCATGGTGGATATCGTCGGCTTCGACGCCAGCCTTGAACCCAAGCGCCTGGCGCTGATGAAACGCCAGGCACTGGAGACATTTGCGCAGGCTGGCGATTACGCCCATGCGTTGGAGTGGGCGGGTATGCGCCCTGCCACCCCCACTGGCGTGCCGCTGATTGGTGCCAGTGTGTATCGCAACCTGTGGCTGAACCTGGGCCACGGCGCCCTTGGTTTTACCCTGGCCTGCGGCAGCGGCCAGTTGCTGGCTGAGTTGATCGGGCAACACGCGCCTTCCATTGATATGCAGGGCCTTGCGCCCCGCGCCGCATGAGGATGTATGGATGACCATCACCCGAATCTGCAGCAATGAGCGCCTCTCGGGCGCAGTGACCTTCAAGGACCTGGTTTTCCTCTCGGGCCAGGTGCCCGGTGATGGCCAGGACGTGGCGACACAAACCCGGGAGGTGCTGACCAGGATTGATGCGCTGCTGGCCCAGGCGGGCAGCGATAAGGATCATCTGCTCAACGCAACGATCTATTTGAAAGATATCGGCAGCGGTTTTGCACCGATGAACGAGGTGTGGTCCGCCTGGCTTTCACCGGGCATGGCGCCGACGCGCACGACCCTTCAAGCGGAACTGGCGCGGCCGAGTGTGCTGGTGGAAATCAGCGTGATTGCTGTACGTAAATAATCGAAAAAACCAACGGAGAATAACAATGAAAAAAAGCCTGTTGACCGGCTGCACCCTCGCGCTTTTGCTGGGCGCACAAGCCCATGCGAACCAAGCGCCGTTGGACGGCACGCTGGGCAAGATCGCCAACGCCAAGTCCATCACATTGGGCTATCGCGATGCGTCGGTGCCGTTTTCCTACGTGGGGGATAACAGTGGCAAACCCATGGGCTACTCGGTGGAGCTGGCAGATAAGATCGTCGAGCGCATCCAGCAGAAAATCGGGGTGGGCACGCTCAATGTGAAGTACAACTTAGTGACCTCCCAAACCCGTATCCCGCTGGTGCAAAACGGCACTGTCGACCTGGAATGCGGTTCTACCGGGGTGACGGCCGAACGGCAGAAGCAGGTGGCGTTTTCCTACGGGTTTATCTACGTGAAGGGGCAATTGCTGACGGCCAAGGACAGTGGTATCCAAGGCTTTGCTGATCTTGCGGGCAAGAACGTGGTGACCACCGCGGGTACCACCAACGAGCGTTTCCTCAAAAGCTACAACGCCGAGCACAAGGCCAATATGTTCGTGATCAGCGCCAAGGACCATGGCGAAGCCTTCAAGATGCTCGAGACCGGCCGTGCAGCGGCGTTCTATATGGATGACGCGTTGCTTTACGGCGAGCGCGCCAAGGCCAAGGATCCGCACAATTGGGTGGTGGTGGGGGAGGAGCAGTCGCGGGAAATCTACAGCTGCATGGTGCGCAAGGACGACCCGCAGTTTCTTGCGGTGGTCAACGAGACACTTGGCGACCTTTATCGCAGTGGGGAGATCAACGGGATTTACCGGCGCTGGTTTGAGTCACCCATTCCGCCCAAGGGCCTGAACCTGGAATTCCCGATGACCAGTGAGTTGAAAGCGATTATCGCCAAGCCGGTCAGCGACCCGGTGGAGTAAGAAGTGCTACCCAGGATCGTTCCCACGCTCCGCGTGGGAATGCATCCCTGGACGCTCCGCGTCCGCATTTAACGTCGTAACGCAGAGCGTTACAGGCGGCATTCCCACGCAGAGCGTGGGAACGATCACTGGGAGGGTTAGAAGTCGCCCCACAATTGCTGAGCCACGGCCAGCGCCACCACCGGGGCGGTTTCAGTGCGCAGAACCCGTGGGCCGAGGCGGGCGGCGTGGAAGCCGGCGCCTTGGGCGGTGTCGACTTCGCCGTCGGTCAAACCGCCTTCAGGGCCGATCAGAAAGGCCAGGCTTGAAGGCTTGGCATGGCTGACCATCGGCTCGGCCACCGGGTGCAGCACCAGCTTCAAATCCGCCTCGGTCTGTTTCAACCAGTCCGCCAGCAACAGCGGCGGGTGAATCACCGGCACCGTTGAACGCCCGCATTGCTCACAGGCGCTGATCGCCACCTGGCGCCAGTGCAGCAGGCGTTTGTCGGCGCGTTCGTCCTTGAGGCGCACTTCGCAGCGCTCGCTGAAAATCGGGGTGATGGCGTTGACCCCCAGTTCGGTGGCTTTCTGGATCGCCCAATCCATGCGTTCGCCTCGGGAAAGGCCTTGCCCCAGGTGGATGTGCAGCGGCGATTCGGCCTGGCCGTTGAAGCGTTGCGTCAGTTGCACGGTGACGCGTTTTTTACCGACTTCCAGCAGGCTGCCGAGAAACTCCTGGCCGGAGCCGTCGAACAGTTGCACGGCGTCGCCTTCGACCATGCGCAACACACGGCTGATGTAATGCGCCTGGGCTTCGGGCAGCTCAAGGTCGCCGAGGCTCAGCGGGGTGTCGGTGAAAAAGCGGGACAGTCTCATGTCTGTTCTCTGGAAAAATTATGCATACACACGTTCTGTCTTTCTGTAGGAGCGAGCTTGCTCGCGAAAAACGTATACCCGACGCCGTAATGTGCCTGGAATACCTTCGCGAGCAAGCTCGCTCCTACAGGGATTTTGGACACTATCCCGGATCACGGAAACTTGGGTGAAAATCCTTCGGCACGGCAACGCTGACCTTGCTGTTGGTGGCGATATCGATGCCTTCACTCGCAACCTCGGCAAGGAAATCAATCTGTTCCGGCGTAATCACATACGGCGGCAGGAAATACACCACGCTGCCCAGCGGTCGCAACAACGCGCCACGCTCCAGGGCATGCTCGAACACCTTCAGGCCTCGGCGTTCCTGCCAGGGGTAGGGGGTCTTCGTCGCTTTGTCCTGCACCATCTCGATGGCCAGCACCATGCCGGTCTGGCGCACTTCCGACACGTGCGGGTGGTCCACCAGATGGGCCGTGGCGCTGCCCATGCGCTGGGCCAGGGCCTTGTTGTTTTCGATCACGTTGTCTTCTTCGAAGATATCCAGGGTCGCCAACGCTGCCGCGCACGCCAGCGGGTTGCCGGTGTAGCTGTGGGAGTGCAGGAAGGCGCGCAGGGTCGGGTAGTCGTCGTAGAAGGCGTCGTACACGTCATCGGTGGTGACCACGGCGGCCAACGGCAGGTAGCCGCCGGTCAGGGCCTTGGACAGGCACAGGAAGTCCGGGCGGATGCCGGCCTGTTCGCAGGCGAACATGCTGCCGGTGCGGCCAAAGCCCACGGCGATTTCGTCGTGGATCAGGTGTACGCCATAACGGTCGCAGGCTTCGCGCAGCAGTTTGAGGTACACCGGGTGATACATGCGCATGCCACCGGCGCCCTGGATCAACGGCTCGACGATCACGGCGGCGACGCTGTCGTGATGTTCGGCCAGGGTCTGTTCCATCGCCAGGAACATCGTGCGCGAGTGTTCTTCCCAGCTCATGCCCTCGGGGCGCAGGTAGCAGTCGGGGCTCGGCACCTTGAGGGTGTCGAGCAGCAGCGCCTTGTAGGTTTCGGTGAACAGCGGCACGTCACCCACCGACATCGCGGCGATGGTTTCGCCGTGGTAGCTGTTGGTCAGGGTGACGAAGCGCTTTTTGTTCGGCAGGCCACGGTTGAGCCAGTAGTGGAAGCTCATCTTCAGCGCGACTTCGATGCACGACGAGCCATTGTCGGCGTAGAAGCAGCGGGTCAGGCCTGCGGGCGTCATGGCCACCAGGCGTTCGGACAGCTCGATCACCGGCTGGTGGCTGAAACCGGCGAGGATCACATGCTCCAGCTGGTCGACCTGGTCCTTGATGCGCTGGTTGATGCGCGGGTTGGCGTGGCCGAACACGTTGACCCACCAGGAACTGACGGCATCGAGGTAGCGCTTGCCTTCGAAGTCTTCCAGCCATACGCCTTCACCGCGCTTGATCGGCACAACGGGCAGTTGCTGGTGGTCTTTCATCTGGGTGCAGGGATGCCACAGCACCGCGAGGTCGCGTTGCATCCACTGGTTATTCAAGCCCATCGGTCATCTCCTCGAAGCGGTCCTGCAACCTGCGCAGGCGAAACAATCGCGCAAGCCTATGCAATGGTGGCGTGGGTCACAAGCCATTGTGGGGAAATTCGCGGTAAATGCAGGACGGTCTGTCACGTTTGTTGGGAATAGTCTTAATCCCTTGTTAATTTATGATGCATAGCCTTCAGATCGTATTTCTCGATATTTCAAAGCGAAATTTTCCGCTTTAATTCGATAGGTAAAACGCTAATCTTGGGCACAGTTCTTACGGGATTAAGTACATGCAGCTACGCAACTCACCGGCCCGCTATGGCTGGGTCAGCATGGTTTTGCACTGGGGCGTGGCCCTGGTGGTGTTTGGAATGTTCGCCCTGGGCCTGTGGATGGTCGGCCTCGATTACTACAGCGCCTGGCGCAAAGACGCGCCGGACCTGCACAAGAGCATTGGCATCACGCTGTTCGCCATCATGCTGGTACGCATTGTCTGGCGCCTGGTCAGCCCGCCGCCGCCGCCGTTGGCCAGCTACAGTCGCCTGACCCGCATCGGCGCCGCGTTTGGTCACGCGTTCCTGTATCTCGGGTTGTTTGCCGTGATGATTGCCGGTTACCTGATTTCCACCGCAGACGGTGTCGGTATTCCGGTGTTTGGCCTGTTTGAAATTCCTGCCGTGGTTTCCGGTCTACCGGACCAGGCAGATACCGCCGGCTGGGTGCATTTGTACCTGGCCTGGGTGCTGGTGGTGTTCGCCGGCTTGCACGGCGTGGCGGCACTGAAACACCATTTTATCGATCGTGATGCGACCCTGACGCGAATGCTGGGGCGCAAAGCCTGATGTTCAACCTCGACTCACAAGGAATAGAAAACATGTTGAAGAAGACACTCGCCGCTTTGGCAATCGGTACCGCCCTGCTGTCCGCCGGCCAGGTAATGGCTGCTGACTACAAGATCGACAAGGAAGGCCAGCACGCCTTCATCGATTGGAAAATCAGCCACCTGGGCTACAGCTACATTTACGGTACCTTCAAGGACTGGGATGGCACTTTCAGCTGGGACGCAGCCAAGCCTGAAGCCAGCAAAATCGCCGTCGACGTGAAAACCGCCAGCCTGTGGTCCAACCACGCTGAACGTGACAAGCACATCGCCAGCAAAGACTTCATCGACGTGGCCAAGTTTGCAGACGCCAAGTTCGTGTCCACCGCCGTTAAACCCACCGGCGAAAAGACCGCTGACGTGACCGGCGACCTGACCTTCCACGGCGTGACCAAGCCGGTGACCTTCAAGGCCACCTTCAACGGTGAAGGCAAGGATCCATGGGGCGGCGAACGTGCCGGCTTCAACGCCAAGACCACGATCGACCTGAACGACTTCGGCGTGAAAGGCCCAGGCCCGACTTCGCAGACTGTCGACCTGGACATCACGCTGGAAGGCGTGAAGCAGAAGTAATGCTTGGTATGTAGGAGCGAGCTTGCTCGCGAAAACGTCAACGATGACGCGTGAAACCTGGATGTACGCGGTGTCTGTGAGTTCTTCGCGAGCAAGCTCGCTCCTACAGTTTAAAAGCAAAAAAATGCCCCGTCTCGAAAGAGGCGGGGCATTTTTTATGGCGCTTTGAAACTCAGCGGTTGCGGGTCAGCAGCGCTGGTTTCTCACCACGAGGACGGCCAGGCAATTGATCCAACTGCTCGGGTGTCGGGAAGCGATCCGCTTTCGACTCCTTGTGGATAATTTTCGGCGCCGGGCCGCCACGCGGGTTTTGCACTGCTGGCTCGG
>NZ_CVTO01000061.1:0-31520 GCF_900004715.1 Pseudomonas sp. 24 E 13 | reverse complement strand
GATTCAAGCCTGCGTTCGGCCAGCGTGGTTTGACGGGGCGCTTAAGATCAAAAGCAGATCAAGATCAAGATCACGAGCGGCTCGCTTCGCATCGTGGTTACGGTTGGGCACTGCGCAGGCATGTCAGCTGTCACGTTTAAGCCTCTGCAAATCCGAACGAACGTCCTCAAGTTGACACAGTCTGATATTAGGCCCGAGCACGGGTAGCCGCACAGACCTGCCAAGTCAATGAAATATTGGGATTTTCTGATGTGCGCAAAAAACGCCCGATCTGACTGCAGGCCTTGTAGTCCGTGGCTTTCAGCCATGAAAAAAGGCTCTGTTCACAAGGTTATCCACAATTTGTGTGGATAACCTTTCTGTCGTATGGAACTGGAGTGACACATGAAACCACCCTTCAATTTCACCCGTTTCCTGCCTATAGCCGCACGCTTGCTGGGGCGTGGTCGTTTGCCAACCCTGCTGTTTGCTGTCGCGGCCAAAGGCTCGAGCCAGGGCAATCGGTTGGGCCAGCTCAAGGATGACCTCAAGCTGCTTCAGGCCCTGTGCCTGGCTTACTGGCGCGGCGAGTATCGGGCGATCAGCCCCAAGGCGCTGATTTCGGTGGTGGCGGGGCTGATGTACTTCGTCAGTCCGATTGACGCGATTCCGGATTTTATTCCCATGTTCGGTATGTTCGACGACATCGCCGTGCTGGCCTGGGTCATGAAGACCCTGAGCGGGGAGCTCAGCGCGTTTCGCGCCTGGCGCGAGGCGCAACGCCCGGAAAAGCTGGCCGTGGTCGAACGTCTTCCGGCCACACCCGAGCTGCTCGCCCAGGAAAACCCACAAAAAAACTGATGCTTTGGGCTATCCCCTGCGACCTCCGTGGCTGTTAGGATTACACTTCCAAGGAAGGAGTAAGGAAATTACTTACTTGGTAAGTGTTTTTATCCTACGGGGCAGTCATGGATATCCAGATCATTTCACGTAATGGCGAACCCGAATATGCGGTGTTGCCATGGGACAAGTACCAGGCGCTGCTGAAAGCGGCCGGTCAGCAACAGCCCACACTGGCTTCTTCCCCCGCCGCACCGATTACTCCCGACCAGGACGTGCACCCGCTCGCAGCCCTGCGCGGCCTGCGTGAAGCCAAGGGCCTGGCGATCGAAACCCTGGCGCGCACAGTGGGTATCAGCCCCTCGTATCTTGGTTTGATCGAAAGGGGTGAACGACAGCCGGATGCCGCCATTCGCCGCAGCCTGGCCTGGGAATTGGGCGTTGCAGGTTGGAGGGATGAATCTTGAGCCTACGTATCAGCCGTCAACATTGGGATGGCTTACTCAACGAACTGGACCAGGCGCGCCGTCAGCGCCATCTGCTGACCTACCGTGCGCTGCTTGAGCGCCTGCAATTCCCGACGCCGGCGATGCAGACCCTGGCCGCCGCCCTGGAGCACCTGGCGGCGCTGGACGCCAAGGCCGAGCAGCCGCTGCGCAGTTCCCTGGTGATCAGCCAGGGTGCCAGCCGCCTGCCGCGCACCGGGTTCTTTGAATGCGTGGAGCGCCTGGGGCGTTTCAGCGGGCCCTCCGACGGTGTGGCCGCCGCTTCCTGGCACGCTTCGGAGGTGGTGCGGGTGTTCGAGTACGAATATCCCGAATCCGCCGAGGCTTAAGCCGGCAGCAGGTCCAGGCTGTCGATCACATGGATGCTGTAACCGGCGATGTCCTTGGCCTGGTGCTTGGCCTGCGACGCCAGCTCCGCCAACTGGCTGGCATCGAGTTGTGCACAGGCCTGTGGATACAAATGCACCACGCCAATCGACAGTGAAAGCAAGGGGAATTCCTGGCGCACGCCCTGGCGGTTGAGTGCGGTGAAGCAGCCGGCGTCGAGGTGCTCGGCGCGGTAGAAACGTCGGCATTGGGTGTGAAAGTCGTCCAGCAGTTGATTGAGCCGTTTGCGCCAGTCCTGTGGGCCCAGCACCAGCAGAAAGTCATCACCACCGATGTGCCCGACAAAGTCGCGGCTGGGATCGACCCGGTCGTTCAGGCACTGCGCCAGGCACAACAGCACCTCATCCCCGCGCCCATAACCATAGATATCGTTGAACGGCTTGAAGCTGTCGATATCCACATAGCAGATCACCGACTCACGCTGTTGCTGCAGCAGGCGCGTCAGGCACTGCTGGATCGGCACGTTGCCCGGTAGCAGCGTGAGCGGGTTGGCGTAGCGCGCCTGCTGGATTTTCAGTTCGGTGATCAGTTTGAGCACATCGATGACCCGTCCCAGGCCCAGGTAGTCGCCATTCAATGTAATGATGAAATCTTCTTCGATGCGTTGCCGCGCGCGGCTGGTGAGCAAGCGGCTGACCTGTTGCAGGGACTGGCTCAACTCCACGGCCAGGAAGTCATCGCTCATCAGGCGGCTGATCGGCTTGCGGGCGAACAGGTCGGTCGCGAAGGGTTTGAGCAGCGCGTCCGACAGCGAGTGTCGATGCACGATACCCACCGGGTGGTCGCGGGCATCGAGCACCGCCAGTGAGTTCAGGTTGGCCTGGCGACGGAATGCTTCGAGCACCTGGGCGGTTGCCGTGTCTTGATCCACCGCCGGCTGTTCAATGAGCAGCGCGCTGAGGTCACTGGCTTCTTCATTCAGGGCGATATTGGCGTGGTCCGGCTTGGGCAGCATCAAGCGTGCTTCCTGCGGTGGATGCTCCTGAGGCCGGCAGAGCAGGTAGCCCTGGACCAGGTCCACGCCCATTTCCGTCAACACCGCCAACTCTTCCGGCAGTTCAATGCCTTCGGCGATCACCTGGGCCCGGGAGGCCTTGGCGATCTGCATGATCGAGCCGACAAATTCGCGTTTGAGCGCGTCCTGGTGGATGCCGTCGATAAAGTGGCGGTCGATCTTCACATAATCCGGGCGTAGCTCCGACCATAACCGCAGGCTGGAGTAACCGGCGCCCAGGTCATCCAGGGCAATGGCAAAGCCCATGTCGCGATAGTGATGTAACGCGGTCTGCAACAGCTTGAAATCATCGGTGGGCGTCTGCTCGGTGAGTTCGATCACCACCTGGCTGGGGGGAATACCGAACTCGCGCAGCAATTGCAGGGTGCGCCCCGGTTGGTGCGCCGTCTCCACCAGGGATTCCGGTGAGATATTGAGAAACAGCTTGCCCGGCAGCTTCTGCGCGCTGAAGCGCCGGCAGGCACTCTCGCGGCAGGCCATTTCCAGTTCGCTCAGGCGCCCGGCATGGCTGGCGATGGAGAACAGGGCGACGGGGGAGTGCAACGGGCTGTTGGACGGGCCGCGACTGAGGGCCTCGTAGCCGAGGATGCGGCGTTCAGACAGGCAAATGATCGGTTGGAACAGGCTGTGCAAACTGCGTTGAGCCAGGATAGAGCCCAATGCATCCAGCTGTTCGGTCATGGTCATGGCACTCTCGGTCGAAAAAAAAGGACCGCAGGCTTGAAACCTGCGGTCCTTATATTTCACGACAGAATGATGTCTATATGATGACACTCCAGGGAGCAATCACATTAAATTGACATCATTTACTGCTTGGCTACCTGCTTGGTGATTTTCAGGTAGTCCAGCAGGATGCGACCGGTCTCGGCCAGATAGGCGTCGTCTTCCGGCTTGGTTTTTTCCGCCTCGGTCGGCAGCGCATCTTCATCTTCTTTCTTCAGTTCCTTGAGCGGGTCCTCGCCCTTGGCCTTGCGGCGCACGTTTTCCAGCACCAGTTGTTGATTCTCGATGTCGGCGTGCTGCTTGCGACGGTCCGCTTCGTTGAGGCTGACGGTTTTCTCTTCCATCAACTTCTTGGCCAGGGCCAGCTTGTCGCGGATGAAGACGAACTCGGCGTCCTTGGCGGAGCGCGTGTCGTGGTCAGCTTTCAGCTGTGCCAGGAACGGCTTGAACGGGTCGGATGCCGGCTTGATCGCAGGGCGGATGGTGTCCCACGGCATGGCTTCGGGCAGGGCGCTCTCGCCGATTTCCTTGGTGTCGATGATCGACGGGAAGTCGATGTCCGGCAGTACGCCCTGATGCTGGGTGCTCTGCCCGGAAACCCGGTAGAACTTGGCCAGGGTCAGCTTGAGTTCGCCGTGGTTCAGCGGCTGGATGGTCTGCACGGTGCCTTTGCCGAAGGTCTGGCCACCGATGATCAGCGCACGGTGGTAGTCCTGCATGGCGCCGGCGAAGATCTCCGAGGCCGAGGCCGAGAGACGGTTGACCAGCAACGCCATCGGGCCTTTGTAGAAGGCGCCCGGGTTCTCGTCTTCGAGTACGTCGACACGGCCGTCGGCATTGCGCACCAACACGGTCGGGCCCTTGTCGATGAACAGGCTGGTCAGCTCGGTGGCTTCCTGCAGGGAACCGCCGCCGTTGTTGCGCAGGTCGATGACCACGCCGTCGACTTTTTCCTTCTGCAGCTCAGTCAGGATTTTCTTCACGTCGCGGGTGGTGGACTTGTAGTCCGGGTCACCGGCGCGGAAGGCCTTGAAGTCCAGGTAGAAGGCCGGGATTTCAATCACGCCCAGCTTGTAGTCCTTGCCATCCTGCTTGAGGTTGAGGACTTTCTTCTGCACGGCCTGGTCTTCGAGCTTCACCGCTTCACGGGTGATGGACACGATCTTGCTGGTCTGGTCGTTGGGTGCATTGGTGTGCGGAATCACTTCCAGGCGCACCACGCTGCCCTTGGGCCCGCGGATCAGCTTGACCACTTCGTCCAGGCGCCAGCCGACCACGTCGACCATCTCTTTGTCGGCCTGGGCCACGCCGATGATCTTGTCGGCCGGGGCGACCTGCTTGGTCTTGTCCGCCGGACCTGCCGGCACCAGGCGCACGATCTTGACCTGGTCATTGTCGCTTTGCAGGACGGCACCGATGCCTTCCAGGGACAGACTCATGTTGATATCAAAATTTTCCGCGTTATCTGGCGACAGATAATTGGTGTGCGGGTCGTAGGACATCGCGAAAGTGTTGATGTAAGCCTGGAAGATGTCTTCGGCACGGGTCTGGTCCAGGCGCGCCAGCTGATTCTTGTAGCGCTTGGTCAACAGCTCCTGGATGGCCTTGGGCTCTTTGCCGGCGATCTTCAGGCGCAGCACTTCGTCCTTGACGCGTTTGCGCCACAGGTCGTCGAGCGCGGCGGTGCTGGTCAGCCAAGGAGCGTCCTTGCGGTCCACCAGAAGGGTTTCCTTCTCGGTGAAATCGAGCTTGTCGATGCCTTTGTTCAACTCACCCAGGGCGAAGTCCAGACGCGCTTTGACGCGGTCCAGGTAACGCTTGTAGATGGTGAAACCGGGCTGCAGGTCGCCGCTTTTGAGGAGGTCGTCGAACTGGGTCTTCCACTTGTCGAACTCAGTGATATCACTGGCCAGGAAGTAGCTGCGCGACGGGTCCAGCAGCTTGAGGTAGCTGTCGTAGATGATCACCGAGCGTGCGTCGTCCAGCGGCGGCTTGCTGTAGTGATGGCGCTTGAGCAACTCGACGACGTTAAGGCTGGCAATCACCTCATCGCGATCAGGCTGAAGGTTGTCCCAGCTATTGGCTGCGAACGTATTGGTCGACATCGACGCGAAGCCGAGACCAATGAAAAAAGCGAGGGCGGTGCTGGGGAACAGATGCTTCATGCTGATTCGACGCGGGGGCAATTGATAACGCATATTAGGCCGTCTTTGAGGGAGCCGGTTCCATATGGTCCGGTCGCATAATGCAAAAAGCCCGACGCTACTGCAACGGGCTCAGTCCGGACTCACTATGGAGGCACTGTGAGAGCATTGCAAGGCGTCGAGGGTCATGTCGAGCGGTGTAAGAGCTCGGTCCTACCTGCAATGTAGGTCAAGTTCGCGTTCGCGTGTTGGAAGCGGGCGCTCATCGTGTTGAATATTCCGGAGTTGTAATAGGGCCTATGTAGGAGGGGGCTTGCCCCCGATAGCGGTATGTCAGTGAAGAATGTTTCATCTGATCCACCGCCATCGGGGGCAAGCCCCCTCCCACATGGGGATCTTCTACCGGGAGATATCCGTGGGTTCAGGCCCAGTGGTGAATCGGCCAGCCCGCCTGTTCGGCGTGGGCCCGCAATACCGGGTCGGGGTTGACCGCCTGTGGGTGATCCACCTTCAGCAATAACGGCAGGTCATTGCGCGAATCCGAGTAGAAACAGGCACCTTCCAGGGTTTCGCCTTCCTGCTCAAGCCATTGCAGCAAGCGCGTGATCTTGCCTTCGCGGTAAGTCAGCACGCCCTCGGTCTTGCCGCTGTACACCCCGTGGCTGACCTCCAGCTCGATGCCCAGCACTTCGTCGATGCCGATGCGCGCCGCAATCGGCGTGACCAGGTGCGTGCCCGAAGCGGAGATCACCAGGATCCGGTCTCCATTGGCGCGGTGTCGGGCGATGGTTTTGGTCGCGTCGCTGTAGATCAGCGGCTCGATCACGTCCTCGACCCAGGGTTCCACCAGGTGTTCGATCTCTTGCGGGGTGCGGCCGATCATCGGCTCCAGGCTGAAATCCATGAAATCCTCCATGCGCAGCTCGCCTCGGCCGTAGGCCGCCATCAACTCGTCGTTCCTGCGCATGAATGACTCAGGGTCGACCCAGCCCAGACGGCCCATCTGCGCGCTCCACAAGGTGGCGCAGTCGCCATGGATCAGGGTGTCGTCCAGATCAAAAATTACCAATGCCATCCGAAATGCTCTCTCATTCAGTCGTTGCCCGTCAGGCTACTTCACACAGCGCGCTGGGGTCGATGGAAAGTGCCAGGCGCTGGCCGTCCGGATGCAGATCGTCGGCAGAGCGGTTCAGCACATCCACCACCAACTCCACGCCACGGGCTTCGATACGATAGCGAATCACGTTGCCCAGCAGGCTGTGGCTGCGCACCAGCGCGTCAAGGTCGCCGTTACGGCTCAGTTCGATGGCTTCGGGGCGGATCGCGATGCGCCCACTGATCGGTCGTTGCAGCAGTTGGCTGGCCTTGTCGGCATCGAGCAGGTTGTAGTTGCCGATAAACCCGGCGGCGAACACATCCACCGGCGCAGTGTAGAGGGTCTCGGCATCGCCGCTCTGTACGATTCTGCCCTGATTCATCAGGAAGATGCGGTCCGACATGGTCAGGGCTTCCTCCTGGTCATGGGTGACGAAAATGGTGGTCAAGCCGAGTTCGCGCTGGATCTGGCGGATCTGCTCGCGCAGGTGCTTGCGAATCCGTGCATCCAGCGCCGACAGCGGTTCATCCAGCAGCAACAGGCGCGGGCGGGTCACCAGTGAGCGGGCGAGGGCGACGCGCTGGCACTGGCCGCCGGACATCTGGTGCGGATAACGACCGGCCAGGTCCTTGAGCTCGACCAATTGCAGCACCTCCTGGACCCGCTTGTGACGGTCGTCGGCGTTGACTTTCTGCATGCGCAGGCCGAAGGCGACGTTCTGTTCCACGGTCATGTTGGGAAACAGCGCGTAGCTCTGGAACACCATGCCGATATGCCGTTTCTGCGGGCTTAGCGGGACGATGTCCTGGCCATCGAGCAGAATTTTCCCACTGTCCACCGAGGTCAGCCCGGCGATGCAGCGCAGCAAGGTCGACTTGCCGCAACCGGACGGGCCGAGCAGGGTGACAAACTCGCCCTTGGCGATTTCGCAATTGATATCACTGAATACCGGGGTGCCGGTATAGCTCTTTTGCAGGTGTTGGACGCTGACGAAGCTCATTGGCTTTTGTCCTTGTTCAAGATATTGGCGGCCCAGGTCAGCACCAGCACAAAGAAGAAATAGGAGATCACGACGGCACTGGTGAAGTGGCCGCTGCTGTTGCGCATGTTGTTGAGGTACACCTGCAGGGTTTCATAGCGGGTGCCGACCAGGATGTTGGCGAACACGAACTCACCGAACAGGAATGAGAACGACAGCAGAAGCGCCACCATCAGGCCTTTGCGCAGATTGGGCAGCACGACCAGGAACGCCGCTTGCCAGGTGCTGGCGCCGAGCAGTTGCGAGGCGTCCATGAGGTCGCGCAGATTGATCGCCTGCAGGTTGTTGGTGATTGCGCGGTACATGAACGGCAGCGCCACGGTGAAGTAGCAACCGATCAGAATCCACGGCGTACCCACCATCGCCAGCGGCCCGGACCCGTACAGTTGCAGCAGCCCCACCGACGACACCACCGGCGGCACCGCGAACGGCAGCAGGATCAGGATGTTCATCAGCGCATCCAGCCTGGGGAAGTGGTAATGCACCACGAACAGCAGCGGCAGGATCAGCACCACCGACAGGATCAGCGCGCCCACGCACACCAGCAGCGATTGCCCGAAGGCCATCAGGAAGCGCGGGTCGCTCCATAGCTGCACATACCATTTCAGGCTGAAGCCGGCAGGCAGGATGGTGGCCGACCAACTGCTGGAGATCGAATAGACAAAGGTGCCTGCCAGCGGCAGTACCAGAATCAGGAACAGCACGTACACCACCACCCGATGGTAGAGGGACGCCGGGCCGGCATCAGCGCGAGACATGGTAGCTCCTCTTGAGCAGCAGTTGATGGACCACCGTGACCACGGTCATCAGCGCCACCAGCACCACGGCCAGGGCGCTGGCCATGTTCGGGTCCAGTGACACGTCACCGGAAACCAGCCCCGCGATGCGGATCGGCAGCACGTTGAAGTTGCCGGTGGTGAGGGCGTACACGGTGGCATAGGCGCCAAGGGCGTTGGCCAGCAGAATCACGAACGTGCCGAGCAGGGCGGGGGTCAGGACCGGCAAGCCGATGTGCCGCCAGAACTGCCAGCCATTGGCGCCGAGCAGGGCAGCCGATTCGCGCCAGTCTTCGCGCAGTGCGTCAAAGGCCGGGTACAGCAGCAGGACGCCGAGGGGGATCTGGAAGTAGGTGTAGAGGAGGATCAAGCCGGTTTTGGAGTACAGGTTGAAGTCCTGGATGATCCCCGCCTGCTTGAGCATGATGGTAATGCTGCCGTTGAACCCCAGCAGGATGATGAACGCGAAGGCCAGGGGCACGCCGGCGAAGTTGCTGGTCATGTTGGCAAACGCCGTGACGAAATTGCGCAGCGGCGAATCGACCCGGCGCAGGGAGTAACTGCCCAGCGTGGCGATGATGATGCCGAAAACGCTGGAGTAGAAGCTGATCTCGAGGCTGAATTGGATCGCCTGCAGGTAGAACTTCGAACTGAAAATGCGCGTGAAGTTTTCCAGGCTCCAACCGCTGTCTTCGGTTTGCAGGCTGTTGATCAGCACCCAGGCCAACGGCGCGATCTGGAACACGATAAAGAACAGCGCGAAGGGCGCCAGGCACAGTAAGGCCAGCCATTTGCCGCGAACCATGCCACTCATTTGAGCAACTCCCGGCAGACCGGTTTGTCGTGGGGTACGCCGAGCAGTGCGCAGACGGTGCCGCACAGATCGGTCTGTTTCGGCGCGGCGGCGGCATCCAGGCTGAAGGCGTCGCCCAGTACAAACAGCGGCACTTCGCGCTCCTCCGGCAGCAGGCCGTTGTGGGAGCGGTCGTTGTTCATGCCGTGGTCGGCGGTGACCAGCACCTGGTAACCGGCGTCGAGCCAGCCTTGCAGGTAGTCGGCGAGAATAATATCGGCCGAGCGTGCGCTGTTGCGGTACTGCGCAGTGTCGAGGCCGTGCTTGTGACCGGCGTCGTCGATGTTCATCGGGTGCACCAGCAGAAAGTCCGGCGCGTGCTTGAGGCGCAGGCTTTCGGCGTCGGCAAACAGGTGGGAGTCCGGGTAGTGGTCATTCCAGTAGAAATGCCCATGCTGGATCGCCAGCGACGCATCGTCGGTATGACGATCACGGGCGGCGAGAAAGGGGGTGCGGTTATACAATTCGCTGACCCAATGGTAAGCCGCCGCTGCGGTGGTCAAGCCGGCACGGGTGGCGTAGTGGAAAATGCTGCGCTGGCTGGACAGGCGCGCGACGTTGTTGTGAACGATGCCGCTCTGGATCGGCGGCACACCGGTCAGGATGCATTCATACAACGGGCGGGACAGGGCGGGCAGTTCACATTCCAGTGTGTAGAAGGCTGCGCGTCCTGCGCCGACATAAGCCTGCAAGTGCCCCATGGCGTGCCGGGCGACCCCGGCGTTCAGGCCGTCGAGCACGACAAGGATGACAGGGTGCTTCATGGGGGCTGGGGCTCCGCGACAAGATTGGACTTCACTCGATTTCCCGCTGGAAACCGGATGCAAGTGTGGGAAGAGGCAAGCCCTGATGCCAGTCCGTTAAGCGTACACCGCCCTCTGTAGGAGCGAGCTTGCTCGCGAAAAACGTCAACGATAACGCGTGCTTTCTGGATGAACGCGGTGCCTGTGAATTTTTCGCGAGCAAGCTCGCTCCTACAAAAAGCCCTAACTGACTGGCATCAGGGCAAGCCCCCTCCCACATTGGATCTCCAGTGGATCTCCAATGTGGGCTTAAACTCTCACTTCATTTCTACAATCACCTGCTCGTTCCACAGTTGCGGCAGTTTCTTGGACGTCGCTTCCCAGGCATCGGCATCCTTGATCGGCTGCGGGTTGGCCTTGGTGTATTGCTCACCCGGGATCAGGTTTTTGGCGATGTCAGCCGGCAGTTTCAGGTCGGTCTCGGCGCGGATCGGACGGGCATTGCCTTTGGCCAGGTTGAGCTGGCCGGCATCGCTGAAGATGTATTCGCGCGTCAGCTTGGCGGCGTTCGGGTGCTTGGCGTACTTGTTGATGATGGTGGTGTAGCCGGACTTCACCGAGCCATCCGATGGGATCAGCACCACGTAGTCATCCGGGTTGGCCATCTTGGCCTTGTAGCTCAGGCCGTTGAAGTCCCAGACGATACCCACTTCGACTTCGCCTTTTTCCAGGGTGGCGATGGTCGGGTTGGACAGGCCTAGGCGACCTTGCTGGGCGATCTTGGTGAAGAACTGCAGGCCCGGTGCGATGTTTTTCTCGTCGCCCTTGTTGGCGATGGCGGCGGCGAGTACCGCGTTGGAGGCTTGGGCGGCGGTGCTTACGTCACCCACCGAGACCTTGTATTTGCCGGTTTGCAGGTCGGCCCAACTGGTCGGGACTTCGGAGCCGTGGAGCAGTTTCTTGTTGACGATAAACGCGATAGTGCCGGTGTAGGCCAGTGCCCAGTGGCCGTCTTTGTCCTTCGCCCAATCCGGTACCGAAGCCCAGGTGGAGGGTTTGTACGGCTGGGTCACTTCCTGCTTCACCGCGATGGGACCGAAGGCGGCGCCCACGTCGCCGATATCCGCGCTGGCATTGTCTTTTTCGGCCTTGAACTTGGCGATTTCCTGGGCCGAGCTCATGTCGGTGTCGATGTGCTTGAGGCCATGGATGCGGGCCAGGTCTTCCCAGGTGCCTTTCCAGTTGGCCCAGTCATCGGGCATGCCGACGCTGTTCACGGCGCCCTCGCTCTTGGCGGCGGCTTCCAAGGTTTTTAGATCGGTATCAGCGGCCATGGCGGCGGTGCACATGGCAATGGTCGAGCCTAACAGTGATGCCAGGAAAAGCTGTTTCATCCGAAGCTCCTTTGGGCGTTTTACACGCGGCGTTTTATATGAACGTTGGCGAGGGTGTGGTCTAGGTCAGCAATACCTGAGCCAATCTAGGCCCGATGGATGACAGTTTCATGTCGATGTCGTTTTTGAAGCACGGGTGTCGCTGCGTTCAGACTTAGCGTAGACCATGCCCAAGTGCCCGCAGGCCATGGACTTGGCCGATGTATTGCAGGGTGTGGTGCGGGCAGCGACCTGCGTTGTCATCTGTCGGTCATCTGCAGTGCCTAGGCTGGCAAGCAGCAGCACGAGCCCATCAAGAGCGCGTTTTATGCACCCGAACAGTGCTGGTCTAGTCCAGATAGGTAACGTTGATGCGTGACGAGGCAATCAAGGCGGTAACCTCCATCGGCCTGGCGCTGCAAGAGCAGATCGATCATGGCCTGTTGCCGCCTGCCAGCAAACTGCCCGCCGAACGCAAGCTCAGCGAGTTGTTTGGTACCACTCGGATTACCGTGCGCGAAGCTTTGTTACAGCTGGAGGCCCAAGGGCAGATCTATCGCGAGGAGCGCAGGGGCTGGTTCGTCTCGCCACCCCGGCTGGCCTATAACCTGATGCAACGCAGCCACTTTCACGCGATGGTCAGCGACCAGGGGCGTGTGGCGTCCACTGAGGTTATTTCGGCGCGCCTGCAACCGGCGTCGGCGGCGGTGTGTGCGTGGCTGCGGCTGCCGGCGTTGTCCAGCGTGATCCAGATTTGCCGGGCGCGCAGGATCGACGGGCGTCTGGTGCTGTACGTGGAGCACTACCTGAACCCCCACTATTTCCCGGACATCCTGGCGTGCGATTTGAATCAGTCGATGACCGAACTCTATGCGCGCAAGTACGACTTGCACTATGGGCGGGTGCGTTTCGAGATCGTGCCGACCTCATTGCCGGTGGAAGCCGCCGCTGCGTTGCGCGTATCGGTGGGCAGCCCGGGCTTGCGGATCGCCCGGGTCAACTATGACCAGCACCAGCGCTTGATCGATTGCGACCTGGAGTTCTGGCGCCATGATGCGATTCATGTGGGGGTGGACGTTAAGGCATCAGTGTCTTGATCACCTGATTCACATTGGTTTCCAGCTCTGTCACAGGATCGGCACCGTCTACATTCAACACCAGCAGGTTGGCGCCGCCGGCACTGACAGCCGCTTTCACCGCCTCACTCGGCTGGCGGTGGTGCAGCACCAGCGCCACCTCATTGTCCTTGAGCTGCGCACTGAGCGTTTGCAGCGCCTCAGGCGTCCAGTCTGCATCCGGACGCGCATCGGTACTGAGCACTTCCAGGTTCAAGCTGCTGACCAGATAGGCGAAGTGATCGCTCAAGCTGACCACACTCAGATTATCGGCCCTGGCCAGGCGCGCCTCGCTGTCGGCGGTGAGCTTGAGCAGGCGTTGCTTGAGCGCGGCCAGGTTAGCGTCGATCTGCGCTTTGGCGCCCGGCGCCAGGCGGCTCAGGTCGGCCGCCAACACATCGGCCATGCGTCCCATGTTGTTGCTCGACTGCCAGGGTTGGCTGTTCAAGCCATCGCTGACGCCCGGCTGCACGGCGATGCCCGGCAAACCGCCGTCCACCGGGCGTGCGGCGTCGACTTCGACAATACGGATGTTGCTGCGTCGCGCCACGGGGTAGAGCGGGTCATCGGCCCACAGCGAGCGCAGGCCGATGGCGGCATCGGCATCCTGGGCCAGTTGGCTCAGCGCCGACGCACCGCGCCCGGTGAAGTAGGACACTTGCCGCGAACCGGGCAAATTGGCGGGAGCCGCGCGTTCGAGTTGCACATCGGAGCCTTTGAGCAGCACTTCAGCAAGGCCGTAGGTGATCGGCAACGACGCTAGCACCTTGACCGGTTTTACCGATTTGGCCTTGGCCAGCGCGGCATGGCCAAGGCCATGGTTGGCAACGAAGTCCCTGGTTTGAAAACCATCCACGACGGCGAGCGCCGAGGTGCTGAGCAAGCAGGCAATGGTCAGGGCCAGTGGGCGAAAGACAGGGCGCATTATCCAAGATTCCCTTTGAGGCTGGGCACTGTGCCGCGCGCGATGGCGGCGAGGGCGAAGGCGATGCCGGCAACCAGAATGATCGCGGCACCGGACGGTACAGGCAGGTCGAAGATGATCGGCAGCAGGATGCCGCACAGGGTACTGACGGTAGCGATGGCTACCGAAACCCAGAAGAAGCCCTTGAGCGATTGGCTCAACAGCCGCGCCGCCGCCGCCGGAATCACCAGCAGGGCACCGACCAGGATCGCGCCGATCACCTTGACCGCCGCGACGGTGATCAGCGTCACCAGAATCACGAACAGATAGTCCAGGGTCTTCACCGCCACGCCGCGCACTGCCGCCAACTGCGGGTTGAAGCTGGCGAGCATGATGCGGTTGTACAGCGGCAGCGCCAGGGCCATCACCAGCGCACCGACCACCGCGAGCACCAGCAAGTCGTTGCCGTTGACCGTCAGCACCGAGCCAAACAGCACGTTTTCCAGGATGTGCACATTGATCTTGCCGGCCAGGGTCAACAGCAGGCTGGCGCCCAACGCCAGGGATACCGACAGGAACACGCCGATCAGCGTATCCGGCGCCAGGCCGGTGCGGTTGCGCAGGTAATTGAGCAGGATGCCGAACAGCAAGCAATAGCCGAACAGGCTGCCGTAGGGCCCGGTGTAGGGTTCACCGAGCAGGATGCCCACGGCCACGCCGGTCAGGGCGGCATGGCCGACCGCTTCGGAGAAAAACGCAAAGCGCTTGACCACCACCAGCGTGCCCAGTCCGCCCAGGACCGGGCCGATCAGCAACCCGGCGAGCAGCGCGTTGACCACAAAACCATAGGCCAGCGCCTCCGGCAAATAGCCGGAAGAGGCCCAGCCCTGGACCATCAAGCGAAACGCTTCATAACTCATTGCGCCGGGCTCCGAGGGTGAGTGGAAAACAGGCTCAGCAGGCGATCCGGGGTCAGCGCTTCCCGGGGCGTGGCGTCGAACAGCACGCGGCGGTTCAGGCCGGTGACACGGTCGGCCAGACGGCCAACGGCTTCCAGGTCATGCTCGACCCACAGCACGGTGATCCCGGCCAGTCGCCAGTCCCTGAGCAAGCGTTCGAACACCTGGATACCGGCTTCGTCCAGCGCCGACATCGGCTCATCCAGCACCAGCAACTGCGGCGCCGGAATCAGGCCCTGGGCCAGCAGCACACGCTGGCGCTCGCCACCGGACAGCGCGCCCATGCGCCGCTTGCGCTTGTCCTGCATGCCGACCCGTTCCAGCGCCTCGCCAATCGCACCGGCGTAGTGCCGGGACAGGCCAAGAAACGCCGGCCGCCGCTGGCACATGGCAGCCATGAAATCATCCACCGTCATCGGCAGCCCCCGGTCGAACTCCAGGGCCTGGGGCACGTAGCCGATGGTGCCGAGCGTGGTCGGCCATGCCAGGCTCAATCGGCCCTGATGGGGCGTTTGTCCCAGCAGGGTCTTGATCAGTGAACTCTTGCCGCCGCCATTCGGGCCGACCAGCGCGTGGATGCTGCCGGGCTGAACCTGGAAACTCACGCCATCGAGAATCACGGTACGGCCCAGGGTCAGCGCGACGTTGTCGAAGTCCAGCGTCGGGCCGTTGCTCACAATGTTCAGGTGTTCTGCCGCCGTCATGTTCCCGACTCCTGGATCGCCCGGACCACGGTATTGAGGTTGCCGGTCATTTCCACTTCGTACTTCTGGGCGCTGTATTCGCCGTAGGAAATATGTGACAGCGGATACAGCTTGACCCCGGATTCACGCTGGATCGTATCGACATAGGTGGACGGGAAATCCATTTCCGAGAAGATCACTTTCACGTCCAGGGCGCGCAGTTCATCGATGGTTTTCTTCAGCTGGCTGGGGCTCGGTTCGATGCCGTGGGCCGGTTCGACCACGGCGGTGACTTCCAGGCCGAACTCGCGCAGCAGGTAGTCGTAGGCCGCGTGCACCGTGGCTACGCGCAGGTCCGGGTTGGGTGCGCTGGTCAGCTTGGCCAGGGCGTCGGCGCGCATCTGGCGCAGACGCTTGCCGTAGGCGCGGGCGTTCTGGGTGTAGGCCTTGGCGTTGTCCGGGTCGAGCTTGCCCAACTCGCGGGCGATGTTATTGACCTGGGCAATCGACGCGCTGATCGACAGGAACGTGTGCGGGTTGACCACCTTGCCCGCACCGCGCGCGGCGTTGCCGGTGGCGGCCAGCAGCGGCACATTGGCGTTGGCTTCGATCACCGGGATATCCGGGCGCTCGCTGGTGGCGATCATGCGATCGGCGAAGTCGTCATGCCCCACGCCATTGAGCACGATCACGTCCAGGGTGCCGATGCGCTTGATGTCTTCGGCGCGCGGCTCGTAGGCATGGGGGTTGAAGCCCGCCGGAATCAGCGGCACCACGTCGGCCTTGTCGCCGACGATGTTGGCCACGTAGCTGTAGTAAGGATGCAAGGTGATACCGATGCGCAGGCGTTTGCTCGCTTCGGCATTCGCCAGGGGAGCGAGGACCAGGCTGAACAGGCCAACCAGCAACAGGCGCAACAGGGGAGATGAAATGGACATGGGCAATCGGTCTTCTCGTTCAGTGGCGGTGCTGGCGGGTCACGCCGGCATCGAATTGCGCGACCACCTGCTGCCAGCCGGCAGCGATCAGCGCCTGGTCAGTGAGGTCGAAGGGGACGGCCAGGTGTTTGCCACGGTTGAGCCAGATATCCGGCTCGGCGCCTTGCACGCGCATCAGCAGCGAGCCACTGGTGTCGGTGGCCTGGCTCAAGCCCAGATAGGTCGAGGGCGCGAGCAGTTGCCAGCGATGATCGCCACGGCTGACGGAACTGGCGTCCTGGGCGAACGGTGCAAAGCCTTCTTGCGCCAATTGGTCCGGCGTGGGCAGGGCGTTCTGCTCTTGTTGCAGCAAGTGGATTTCATCCAGGGTCACCCGCAGGTCGGCGTAGATGCCTTGTTCGGCCGCGCTCAGGTCGCGCCGGGCATCCAGCTGATGACTGGGCACAGCTGCGACCTCTTGGGTTTCACCGTGCAAGGCCACCACCGTTCCCGCCACCGCCAGGATGATCAGGCACAGCAACAGCACATAGAGGGTTTCATGCCCCGCGCCGGCGGGGCGCACTACCTGTACGGTACTCATTGCGCCTGGATATCCGCTTGGTCGATTTCCACCACGTGACCGGGGCCGGCATCGAACAGTACATAGAATTCGGCCGTGGGTTTCTTGAAGGTCAGGGTCGAATCCTCACCGAGCTTGCCCGGTACCAGGATGGTCTCGTCGTAGCCGATCACATCCAGGGTCACGCCCGGAGCGCCGCTGCCGTCGGAGAACCCGCCCTTGCACTGGATCTGTTCACCGGGGATTTCCTTGCACTCGCACATCGGGTTGTGAGCGAGGGCAAGTTGACTGAAGCCGGTACTGAGCAACAGTACGCAACCGGCAGTCAGGCGTTTGAATATCATGGTTTGACTCCTTGCTTGTTCAACCAGGCAATGGTGGCAGGCGAGGCCTGGCTCAGCGGGATGGAACCCTGGTGCATGGTGCCGTCCCAGCCTTCCATGGTGACCCACAGCTCGGCATCGACCGGCGTGCGTTCCGGCACCGGCACGATGGCGCCCATGCGGTACGGCGTACCGAAGAAGATCACCCCGGCGGCCCGCAGGCTGCGGGGCTTGCCGATGCGCAGGTAGGTGGCCTTGACCTGCTCGGCACAGGTGGCGCACAGGGCGGCGTTAAACGCTTTCATCGGGCCGGCCGGGTCCGGGCGCGGGCCTTCGTTGCGAAACTCGGCGAGGGTCAGGCTCCAGGGGCCGACTTGAATGTCCCCGGCGACCCGCTCGCCAATGCCGGCATCCCCGCGAAACAGGGCGGCATCGGCAAAATACTTGGGCATGAAGCCCAGCGGCACCAGCAACAGCAGGATGTTTATATGGAAACGCCACTTCAGCCACCAGGCCCGCAGGGGTGAAGAGGGTTTGGCCGCGACTCTGCTCATCAGTGAGTCTCCGAGGTTTCAGCCTGCAAGGCTGGGGTGGGCACAGGCTGGCGCTGGGTCTTGGCCTCGCGTTTGAAAGCGTTGAGGGTGGCGAGGGCGGTGCGCTTGGTCCAGATCAGCAAGCCGCTCAACACCATCATGCTCAGCACCAGGCCGAAGAAGGCCCAGATCAGCTTGATCCACAGGCCGCCAAAGTCACCGGTGTGCAGCGGGCGCATGGACTCGGTGACGAACTCCAGCGCGGTGCGGTCGGACAGCAGGTGCGATACGGCGATTTCACCGCTGTAGGGATTCAGTTGCGCGGTCTGGAACATCAGCGGGTACCAGCCGCGCCCGCCGATCTGCAGGTGGCTGTAGGCATTGAGCGGCAGGAAGGCAAAGGTGGCTTCCAGCCCGGGGATGCGCTGGGTGGCGATCTTGATCGCGTCGTCCAGGGCAATCATCGGGGCCGGCACGCCGGGTGCGGACAGCGGCACCTTTTCCCGGGCAATCACCGGCACGATGGGCTCGCTGGAAATGGAGATCTGGTTGTCACCCAGAATCGCCTGGATCAGGAACCAGGTGCCGGTAATGGAGATGACGGCGATGAACCAGATCGACCAGATACCGCTCAGGCGGTGGAAGTCGCCCCAGAAAATCCGTGCGCCGTGACGGATGCGCAGGGTGGGCCGCAAAAAACCTTTCCAGAAACGCTTGTACACCACAAGGCCAGTGACCAACGAGGCCAGCAGCGGCAGGCCGAGCAGCGACACCAAGTACCAGCCCCAACTGAAGCCATTGGTGAACGGCACCAGCCACCAGCCGTGCAGGGCGCGGGTGAATTGCTGGAAGTCGAAGGCCGGGCTGATCCCCTGGATGGCCCCCGTGTAGGGGTTGGCATAGGCATCGACCGAACGCCCGTCCGGATAGCTGAGGCCGACCATCAACGCGAAGTGCGATTCGTCGGGACGGATGATCGAGCGCACGATGACCTGGGGCTCGTCGCGCTTGATGGCGGCGATCACCTGGTCGAAGCTCAGCGGTTGGGCATCATCGGAGGGCTTGCTCGCGCGGATATCCGGGTTGGCCAGCCAGACGATTTCCTGGCTGACCACCGCCAGGGTGCCGGTGACGCAGACGATCAGGACAAAGAACCAGATGGGCAACGCCAGCCAGCTGTGTACGAGAAACCAGAGTTTTGAGCGTGACTTCTTCGACATGTGGATGAGGGTCTTGATGGAAGGGGCGATGGAGGCCCGGAAAAGGCCGGTCGTAGCTTTTGCTGACGCGACGGGCTGTATCTAAATTAAGACGAATGAGAATGAGAAATCCCCAGGCGAGAAATGAAAGAAAATGTTTCAGGCGCACAGCGGGCCTTACGCATGGGCGCTGATCGTGCGTGATTGCTCCCACGGACTGGGTGCACGCCGAGGCAGAGTGATAAGCGCGCAACTACGTAGTTATATAAGTATAAAAATAATCTCGCGGGAAGCTGAACGGGTTATTGACGGTGTTATTTACTTTTTAAATGAATGCATTTTAACGGCTGAATACCTATGGTTGCGGGAGGTGGGCGCAGGCGTGGGTTGAAACCTGAAAAAAAGCAGGGATATTGTATTGACGCTGTCGAAGGCTTCGGCTTTAGTAGGTGTCGGCATGGAAGTCAGATAATTTTAAAAAAAGGAAGTGTATTAAATGACCGTCTCCGTCGCTTATCCGACCCCCCTTATAATAAGTTGTTGTTACTTTCCTGCGTGGCTGATTGCATCGGCCAATTGATCGCCGCCTGCCTCCCAAGTCGATTGTCATTGTTGCGAATATCGCTGTTCCCGCCAGGGAAGGGCACGCGTTCATATGCCTTAACAGAGAGTACCTACTCATGTCGATTTTTGATCAAGAAATTCACCGCTCGGTGCAGTGGCAGGACTGGCGTTGGCAGCAGAAGAATGCCCTGCGTGATGAACCGAGTCTTCGTGCTGCCTGCGGTGGTTGGGATGAGCAGACCACGGCGCACATCGAACATAACCTGCTGGGGCGCAAGATGCAGATCACGCCGTACTACATTGATCTGATCAGGCGCTCCGTCACCAGTGGCACCGTCATGGACCACCCGCTGTGGCGGCAAGTGGTGCCGTACTGGAGCGAGCAGGTCGAGGGTGATTACGATGGCACCTCCGAGAACTGGGAGCTGGGCCATGAAATGAAGACGCCCATCTGCCAGCACAAGTACGACAATCGCGTGATCCTGCGCACCACCAATACCTGCAATGCCTATTGCCAGTTCTGCTTCGAAGCGCTGCGCACGTTGCAGGTGGGCACGGACAAGGCCAACGCCAGCCGGGATTCCTTCATGGAGTCGGTGGAGTACATCCGCGCCAACCCGGCCATCGAAGAAGTGATTCTCAGCGGCGGCGATCCGCTGATGCTGGCCGACCGCAAGCTCGAAGAGTACCTGGCCGCGCTGCGCGGGATCAGCGACGACCTGCTGATCCGCGTTCACTCGCGGGCCTTGAGTTTCAACCCGTTTCGCGTGACCGATGAGTTGATCGCGATGCTGGAAAAGTACAAGGTCAATGCTTTTGGCGTGCATGTCTGCCACCCGCTCGAACTCAGCGCTGACTTTGCCGTGGCGGTCAAACGTATTCAGGGTGTGGTGCCGATCGTGTTTTCCAATATGCCGTTGTTGCGCGGCGTCAACGATGATGAAGCCACACTGCATAAACTGTTTATCGATCTTTATCGTTTGGGTGTGAAGCCTTATTACTTATATCACTTCATGCCGTTTTCTCCCGGCGCCTCTGAATACAAGGCGTCGATCAGTCAGGCCATCGCCATCATGGATCGCCTCAAGCGGCGAGTATCCAATATTGCCCTGCCCGAATATGTTCTACCGCACGCCCAAGGCAAGTTTACGGTGCCGCTGCTGGACTTTGAAAAGCCTGAGGACTTGCCGTACTTCGAAGTTCGCGATGGGCAGCGTCATTACCGTTTCCGTAACTGGGAAGGGCAGTGGTGCAGTTGGCAGGATGCCTGAATAAATTGATGGACTAAGGCGGTATAAAGCATGAAACAGGACGCCATTCTTTTTATCGATGTCGATGACAGTACGTCTGTTCGTTATAACTACCGGGAGCCGCACTTCGCGGCTGCCCGCGCACAGGGCCTGGTGTGCTTGACGGCGGGTGTGGCAGGGCGCAGGCATGTGCAACGGCTCAGGGATGACAGTGACGCGGTGTTCCTGATCGACGCACTCAACGAGCAGGCCATTCTGGCGTTGGTCGGCCAGCTCGATGGGCAGTATCAGATTCGCGGGATCTTCTGCCAGGCCGGCCATCCGTCCGCGCTGGGCGAAGTCGGTTGTATCGTTGCGCGAGCTTCCCAGCGCCTGGGCCTGGTGCATAGCCGCCCCGAGGCGGTGGCGGCGTGCAACAACAAGTTCCTGATGCGCCGAATGCTCAAACAGCACGGCATTGCCTCGGTGCCGTTTGCGCTGTGCAATAACGAAGAGCAACTCCAGCAACAAGCCGAACGGGTCGGTTACCCGCTGATCGCCAAACCGCCGTTTGGCGGCGCTTCGGCGTTTATCAGGAAATGCGCCAATTGGGCGGAACTGCGCAGCCACTACGCGCTGTTTGTCAAAGACCACGCCACGGCGGCGTACGCGGACTTCTATGGCTGTGCGCACACCCTACTGGAGGACGACGGCCAACGGCATGCCTACATTCCCGGGCGCAGTCTGTTGCTGGAGGGCTACATCCCCGGTATCGAAGGCAGTGTGGAATGTGTGGTGGCCGGCGAGCGTGTGCATCCACTGCTGATCAACGAAAAACTGTTGCTGACCGAGCGCAGCGGCACGGTGCTCGAAAACCTGCTGATTTCCCCTCCGACCTCCTTCACCGACCGCGAGTGCGAGCAGATCCGCGCGTACGCCGTAGCGTGTCTGAAAGCGGTCGGCCTGACCAACGCCGTGGTGCATTTCGAGTTCCGCATGACCCCGCAGGGCCCTGTGGTGATCGAGATCAACCCGCGCGTGGGCGGGCTCTATGTGAACGCGGCGTTCCGCGATCTGGCCGGTATCGATCCCTATCAGCTGTATCTTTCGTTGCTGACGGGCGAGCAGGGCATCGACGCGCAATTGGAAGCGGGTGCTCGCAAGGTGGCCGAGGCCGGGCAACATTACGCGATGCTGGCGATCTACCCGCAGCACAGCGGTCGGTTTCAAGGCATTGAAGGCGTGGAGTTCCTGGAACAGAACGTTGCGGTGCTCGAGTATGCCCAGCAGGAGCCGGGGCACATGATCGATGCGGATATCGAGGAGCACTATCTGCTCAAGTGCTGGGCCAGGGTCGCGGACGCTGCCGATGCGCGCGCACTGCATGATGCGGTCGGCCAGCACTTGCGCGTCATCATCGACAACCCGGTGGCAGGCTAGCGATATGGATATCCCGACAATTTCCGCGCACTTGCGCGAGCACCATTACTGCCATCGGCCTGACTTTGGCGAGTTGGTCAGTGTCGAGGCGGGCGAAGAGCAGAGCTTTCGTGCGTACTGGGCCAACCTGGTGCGCGACGAGGCGTTCAAGGCGTACACCCATCGCGAGCGGCGTATTCTGCGCTATCGTTTATCACCGTCACGGCAATTGCAGATTGACAGGAGCACGGCGTTCAAGTCGCCGGTCACCTACGCCGTCAACTATCGCCAGGGGGTGAACCATTTGAGCTACAGCGAGGAAGGTTTTATCGAGCATCCGCTGATGCGCAAGCTGCTGGCCACCGACCTGGCGGTGATCGCACCGCACCTGGACGAGCAGAGTCATACCATCGATATCCACCAGTTCCGTGTGCGGGCGGACGCGCAAGCGTGCAGCCCCACCACGTCGGGGATTCACCAGGATGGTCTGGATTGGGTGTTCATGCATTTTATCGGCGAGCACAACACATTGCCGGTGGTCTCGGAAGTGTTTACCAGTGATGAGGAACGCAGCCGCGTGTTGAATCTGCCGATGACCCGCTTTCTGGAAACCCTCGTGATCGATGACCGAGGGCTCTACCACCGCGCCGGCGATGTGCGCCCGAAGGTAGCGTCGACACCGGCCTGGCGCGACATGCTGCTGGTCAGCCTGCGCAGCGTGCCGGATGATCAAGCGGCGCCGCCTGCATGAGCCACGATCAACAGCTGTACCTGTCGATCCGCAACGCGCGGCTGATCATCTTTGCTCGCGGCGTGTCGGACTTTGGCGCCTTCCTCAACATGGTGGCCTTGTCCACCTATGTCTACTGGCTCAGCCAAAGCGTGGTGTTCGTCAGCATCTTCCTGGCGTGCCGCGTGACCGGTGGCATTGTCGCCAGCCTGTTCGGCATCCCGTTTTTCCGGCGTTTCGCCGGGCGCGGCACCCTGGCCGGGCTGGACCTGGCGCGAGCGCTGTTGCTGACGCCGTTGTTGCTGCTGATCCCTGCGCATCAACTGAGCCTGCTGCCGTTTATCGCCTTCGGTATCGGCCTGTGCAATTCGCTGTTCGCCATCGGTCTCAACAGCCAGTTGCCCACCTGGGTTGCCCTTGAACAGCGGGTCGATACCAACGCCTGGATCACCTCGGCGGCCGCGACCGGCGCCGTGTTCGGCAGCTTGCTGTCGGGGCTGCTGATTGCCACGGGGGGATTCGAGGCGGTATTCGCGGTGAATATCGGCACCTATGTGATAGCTGCTTGCCTGGTCATGCCACTGCGTGCGTTGTACAGCGTTACCGTTGCCACGCATCGCGGCCTTTCGGCGGAGTGGCGCGCGTTGACCAGGGGGCTGCGCGGCGCGCCGGTGCTGGCCGCGATGTTGTTGATCAGCATGCTCGACACCCTCGGCAGTGCGGCGCATAACGTCGGCTGGCCGGTGTTGTCCCAGTACATTTCCCCGGACACGGCCAAAACCGTGATGGGTTACCTGCTGGCGGTCTGGGCCTGTGGCAAGTTCATCGGGGCGCGTATCGCCAGTGCGCTGTTGAAGGGGCGCGGCACGCCAGGCATGGAGCGGTTGTTCATGTTTGGCGTGGCGCTGATGTCCAGCGGGTTTATCCTGACGTTCCAGCAAACCGAATTGTGGCTGGCGCTGCTGTTGGTGGTGTGGGCAGGATTGGGCGACGGGCTGTCCGAAGTAGCGTTGGTCTCCCGCGCGCAAAGCGAACCGGACAGCTTGCGCCTGCCGCTGTTCAGCCTGTTGGTCCTGATTCAGATGGTGGGCTTTGGCGTGGGGATGCTGGTAGTCGGGCCGTTCTACGTGACGTGGACGCCGGCCCAGGTGATCGTGCTGTTCCACGGGCTACCGCTGACGGCGTTGGGCGTGATGACCGTGTGGCTGGGGTGCGCGGCTTACCGGGGCCGGCCGGACGCGTCGGGTTCACCGCCCACCCGTTGATCGCCTCTGTGGAAGGGCGCCGGCGTCCTTGCGCAGGGGCGTGAGTTCAGGACTGCGCCGTAGGCTCCAGCAACTGCGCGCCCGGTCCGCGCTCACCGAGTTGGTCGCCCTGGTTGCGCAACGGGCACGCCTCCATCGACAGGCACCCGCAACCTATGCAGCCATTGAGCTTGTCGCGCAGCATCGACAGTTTATTGATCCGCTCATCCAGGTCTTCCCGCCAGCGTGCCGACAGGCGTGCCCAATCCTTGGCGGTGGGCGTTCGGCCATCGGGCAATGCCTGTAATGCCTCGCCGATGGTCGCCAGCGGAATGCCCAGGCGCTGGGCGATCTTGATCACCACCACCCGCCGCAACACATCCCGTGGGTAGCGCCGCTGGTTGCCGGCGTTGCGATTGCTTTTGATCAGCCCCTTGGTTTCGTAGAAATGCAGCGCAGTGACGGCCACGCCGCTGCGGGCAGCCAACTGGCCAACGGTGAGTTCCTTGTTGAGCATAAAAACCCCGATTCAGCGCTTGACCTTGACTTAACTAGAGGTTTTACCCTGCATGGCACTGGATCGCAAGATTCTGCCTACAAAGAAAGGGGAGTGTTCATGCAGGTATCAGAGAAGAGTCGCGGCTTCACACAGGTGATCGAATTTCACATCGACCCGCGTCATCAGGCGGCCCTGGTGGCGGCCTTGACCGTGCAAAGCGAGCGACTGGCGCAGAGTCATGACGGCTTTTTGCGTGCGAGCGTGCAGGTCAGCGATGACGGGCGGCGGGTGCTCAACTACCTGCAATGGCAATCCCGCGAGGATGGCGAGGCGGCATTCAGGCGCTTCGAGCAGGGCGGCGAGGATTTCTGGACGCTGATCCGCGTGCACCGGGCCAAGGCGGTAATCTTTGATTCGTTCCAGGTGCTGCGCAGTTTTGAGCGCAGCCATGACGACGCCTTGCACTGCCGCCTAAATGGATAGGTGCAGCATCCGCTCGCCCTGCAGGTTTTCCCCCGGTCTGCGCTTGTTCACCGCCAACTCGCCGATCTTGATCAGCCGCGCGCGTGTGACGTTGCGGCTCAAGCCCAGGAGACTGGCGGTGTGCACCTGATTGCAGTGGCTGAAGCGGTAAGCGGCGCGTAACAGCGCGTCCTCGACCTTCTCGTGCAGGGCGCCGGCCTGTTCCTCGAACAGTTTTTGAAAGGCCCGCGCGAGCAACGCTTCGGCGCTGTTGTCGAGGCATTGCTGGCTGTCGTCCTGGCGTTCGATGCGCAGGTTCGACAGGCGCAGATCGTCGCGTTCGATCACGCTGTTGCGGCAGATCAGCAACGTGTGATGAATCACGTTTTCCAGCTCACGAATATTGCCCGGCCAGCTGTAGCTCTTGAGTTTGTGCTCGGCCTCGCGGCTGATGGTTACCGGGCCATAACCCAGGCGTCGGCTGTAGGTGTCGATAAAGTGTCGGGTCAGCGGCAGGACATCGCCCGGGCGCTCGCGCAGTGGGCTGAGCTCCAGGCTGACCACGTCGAGACGGTAGTAAAGGTCTTCGCGAAAATGCCCGGCGTTGATGGCTTTTTCCAGTTGTACATTGGTTGCCGCCAGTACCCGCACGTCGATGGGAATACTCTTGCGCGAGCCCAGGCGTACCACTTCACGCTCCTGCAGCACCCGAAGCAGCTTGACCTGGATCGGCAGGGGCAAATCGCCGATTTCATCGAGGAACAAGGTGCCGCCATCGGCCTCTTCGAACCAGCCCGCCTTGGCGCAGAGGGCGCCGGTAAAGGCGCCTTTTTCGTGGCCGAACAGCTCGGCTTCGACAAGGGATTCAGAAAACGCCCCGCAGTTGACCGCCACGAATGGCCGGTTGCGCCGCGCACTGAGGTTGTGGATGTGCCGGGCTACCAGCTCCTTGCCGGTGCCGGTTTCGCCGATGATCAGCACGCTGGCTTCGCTGGGCGCCACTTGCTGGATGTGGTCGAGCAGGGCCTTGGATTTCGGGTCTTCGAACACCTGGGCCGTGGCACGAATGGAGGTCGCGAGCGCGGGCGAGGGGGGGAGGGTTAATAACTGCATGGACACCTCTCTTGGAAATAAAATACGGGAATTGCCTTTGGCGAGTCGCGGCAACGTTGGCGGGCAGCGTTGTTTATAGAGGGATTCTCATATTCCGTAAATTAATTGATTTACATATTTATAGATCATAAAGAAATAACGAGTTGTGATTATCGAGTCTGCCGCAACGGTTGATAGCGACTATCGAGGACGGTGATTTTTCAGCGTGCGAGGGCGGGAGTAGCCTGTGTTCATTGATTCGACACCTCCTTTGCAGGGCCACCGCCATGATCCGCTCACTCGCTGTTTCGCTGTTGCTTGTCACCTCTGTCCTCGCCGGATGCGCGACCCATCCATCCCCGGAGCTGCGCCCCTACTCCGCCCAGGAAACCCGGCAACTGGCGCTGGAAGCGCTGAGTCGTCGCGGTTTGTCATTCGATGACTATCAACACCAGCGCGCGGCACTGACCGGCCAGCCACTCAAGTCGTTCGGTTTTGATCATCAGGGCGAAATGAATGCCGAGCGCAGCGTAGCCCTGAAGGATCGTCCCAGTTGAGCGGTGCTGTCGCGGTGAAGAGCCCGGGTTTCCCATAAGGAATCTCGGGTTTTTTGTTTTCCATGGCGTGACTTCAGCCTGTTAAGCTGAATTTCAGGAGCGTTCCTACGCACATTTTCATAAAGTGGTCCTTCTTTAACGGCATCCGATCAGTTAAACCTGACAACCTCTGATCTGTTCGATGCCCCCGCGACACTGCTCTCGGGAACACGCTCTGCGAGTTTTTAACACCATGAATAAACGTCCGTTGTATTTCGACTACGCCGCCACCACGCCGGTGGATGAGCGGGTCATCCAGGTGATGGTTGAGTGTCTGGGCTTCAATGCCAATTTCGGTAACCCTGCGTCCAGCTCCCATGCGTTCGGCCAGGCGGCCCGGCAAACGGTCGAGCAGGCGCGTCAGCAGGTGGCCGAACTGGTCGGCGCCCAGCCCGAGCAAATTGTCTGGACCTCCGGCGCCACCGAGTCCAATAACCTGGCGATCAAAGGTGTGGCCCAGGCCCGTGGCGTAACCGGCGGGCATATCATCACCAGCCAGATCGAGCACAAGGCGACGCTCGACACTGCGCGGCAATTGCAGGATGCCGGTGTGGCGGTGACCTACCTGGTGCCTGATGCCGACGGCCTGATCAGTGTCGAAGCGGTCAGTGAGGCGCTGCGTGAAGACACTTTCCTGGTGTCGCTGATGCTGGTCAATAACGAACTGGGCACGTTGAACGATATCCCGGCCATCGGCGCCCGGGTGCGTGAGCAGGGGGCGTTGTTCCATGTGGACGCGGCCCAGGGCGCGGGCAAGGTCGCCATCGACCTGGCGCAGTGGCCGGTGGACTTGATGTCGTTTTCGGCCCACAAGCTTTATGGTCCGAAGGGCATCGGCGCGTTGTACGTGGGGCCTCGCGCGCAGCAGAAGGTACTGGCGCAGATTCATGGCGGCGGTCATGAGGGTGGCTTGCGTTCGGGTACCCTGGCGACTCACCAGATTGCGGGCATGGGTACGGCGTTCGCCCTGGCGGCGGTGTCTTTTGCCGAGGAAAAGGCACAAATCGTGGCCTTGCGTCAGCGTCTGCTGGATCAGTTGGGGTCGATTGCGGGCGTGCGCCTCAACGGCAGCCCCACCCAGCGAATCCCTCATACTCTGAGCCTTACGTTCAGCGAAGGCGAATTCAACCCCAGTGCGTTGAGCGCCGGCATTGCCTTTTCGGCGACTTCAGCGTGCAATTCGGCGAGCAACGCGCCGTCCCATGTGCTTCTGGCCCTGGGGCATGACGCGCGCAGCGCCGGCCGTACCATTCGCTTGAGTCTCGGCCGCTTTACCACCGAGCGGGATATCGACGAAGCGGCACAACTGATCAAGTCGGCCCTGGCCAGCGCACCGGCGTTCTGGGCGGTCTGAAACTTGTCCGCAGTCCATAACAATTATTAGTGGTTAGCAGGAGACACAATGAGTACGCAGCCTTTGACCTCTGGAACGGTTCCCCAGCGCCTGGCGCAGACCCGTGAGCTGATGCGCCGGGAGGGCATTCACGCCCTGTTGGTGCCGTCCGCGGATCCGCATTTGTCCGAGTACCTGCCGGGATACTGGCAGGGCCGCCAATGGTTGTCGGGATTCCATGGTTCGGTGGGAACGCTGATCGTCACCGCCGATTTTGCCGGTGTGTGGGCCGACAGCCGCTACTGGGAACAGGCGACCAAGGAACTCAAAGGCAGTGGCATCGAACTGGTCAAACTGCAACCGGGCCAACCCGGCCCCCTGGAGTGGTTGGCTGAACAAACCCCGGAAGGCGGCGTGGTGGCCGTGGATGGCGCGGTAATGGCCGTGGCGTCGGCACGGACCCTGGGTGGCAAGCTGGCTGAGCGTGGCGCGCGCTTGCGTACCGATGTCGACCTGCTCAATGAAGTCTGGCATGACCGCCCGGCGCTGCCGAACCAGCCGATCTATCAACATTTGCCCCCACAGGCGACCCTCAGCCGAGGCGACAAACTCGCAGCCCTGCGCGCCAGCCTGAAAGACAACGGTGCTGACTGGCATTTCATCGCGACACTGGATGACATCGCCTGGTTGTTCAACCTGCGCGGCGGCGATGTCTCGTTCAACCCGGTATTCGTGTCTTTCGCCTTGATCAATCAGCAGCAGGCCACTCTGTTCGTCGCGCTGAGCAAAGTTGATGCCGAGCTGCGCGCGGCGCTCGAACGTGATGGCGTGACCGTACGCGATTACAGTGACGTGGCCGACGCGCTGCGAGCTGTACCGGCAGGGGCAAGCCTGCAAATTGATCCGGCACGCGTCACGGCCGGTCTACTGGAACATCTCGACGCCGGTGTGAAGCGGGTGGAAGGCTTGAACCCAACCACCCTGGCCAAGTCGCGTAAAAGCCTGGCTGATGCCGAACATATCCGTCAGGCCATGGAGCAGGATGGCGCCGCCTTGTGCGAATTTTTCGCCTGGCTGGAAAAGGCCCTGGGGCGCGAGCGCATTACTGAATTGACCATCGATGAGCATCTGACGGCGGCGCGTACCCGTCGTCCGGGTTATGTATCGCTGAGTTTCAACACCATCGCAGCCTTCAACGCCAACGGCGCGATGCCGCACTACCACGCCACGCCAGAAGAGCATGCGGTGATCGAAGGCGATGGCTTGTTGCTGATCGACTCGGGCGGCCAGTACCTGGGTGGCACGACGGATATCACGCGAATGGTGCCCATCGGTACGCCGAGTGAAGAGCAGAAACGCGATTGCACGCGGGTGCTCAAGGGTGTGATTGCCTTGTCCCGCGCTCATTTCCCCAAAGGCATCCTGTCGCCGCTGCTCGATGCCATCGCGCGTGCGCCGATCTGGGCCGAAGGCGTGGATTACGGTCATGGTACGGGGCACGGTGTAGGGTATTTCCTCAACGTGCATGAAGGCCCGCAAGTGATCGCCTACCAGGCGCTGGCCGCACCGCAGACGGCCATGCAGCCGGGCATGATTACGTCGATCGAGCCGGGTACCTACCGCCCTGGGCGTTGGGGCGTGCGGATCGAGAACCTGGTGTTGAACCGCGAAGCGGGGACGACCGAGTTTGGTGAATTCCTCAAGTTCGAAACGCTGACGTTGTGCCCGATCGACACCCGTTGCCTGGAGCCGTCCTTGCTCAGCGCTGATGAGCGCGAGTGGTTCAACGCTTATCATGCCCAGGTACGCGAGCGTCTGAGCCCGTTGCTCAGTGGCGATGCACTCGAGTGGTTGCAGGTGCGTACAGCGGCTATCTGATTCAGGACTGGCTCGGGGCTTCGAGTACGAAGTCCTGACGGTCCCGGCTGAAAACCGCGTCGCATCACCGGCGCTGACTACCCATGCGACGCTCTTGTTGTGCGTCGCTCAGGTACCTATTTGCAAATGACGATCATGCTGCGACTGGTATAGCCGGCAGGGTTGAGGCCGAACGGATAATCCCCTGGCTCCTCGGAGTTCTCGCCGGATTTGGCGATAACCCGATATCCCTTGGCACCGCATGAATTGGCTGCGCTGGTGTAGCACTGGTCCCATGAGGAGGACAGGCCCGAACAGTTGATGTGCAGTCCTTTCTTGCCCCGTTTCACTTCTGTTTTTGTGGTCGCGGCACACCCAGCAATGCCTACGACCAGCAACAGTATCAAAATTCGATTCATTCCAATCCTTAAATAGCCGCTTCGCAAAAGGATCGAAGCCGGCCTTTACTCGCTCTCGAGCGTAGCGTTCATGCTGTCCGTGTCGAACTTCTCCATGAAAGACATCGTTTACCAGCCTAAACATGGCCTAAATGAGCGTTAAATACCAGAGCTGCCTGCAAAGAGCGTCAGTCGGCGGCTACCAGCGGTTTGGATTCGTTGCGCATTGTCAGCGTGGCACCGACGGAGGCCAGGATAATGCAGGTGATGGCCAGCCATTGCGCGAGCGTCAGTTGCTCATGCAGGAAGAACAGGCCGGAGAGGGCGCCAAACGCCGGCTCGATACTCATCAAGGTACCGAAAGTGCGAGCGGGCAGGCGGGTGAGCGCAACCATTTCCAATGTGTAGGGCAGGGCCGTGGACAAGATAGCCACGCCGATGGCCACAGGAATCAGCGCGGGGCTCAGCAACGCGGTGCCGGCGTGCACGATGCCGATGGGCGCGACGAACAGAGCCGCGATCATTACGCCGAGCGCGGCGGTCTGCACCCCGTTATCGTTCCCCGCCTTCTGGCCGAACAGAATATAGAGCCCCCAGCAAACGCCGGCGCCGAGTGCATACGCGGCACCCACCACGTCGATGCCACTGCTGGCTTCGCCCATCGGAATCAACAGGAGCAGACCGATGACCGCGAGCGCGACCCACAAAAAGTCCACTGCCCGGCGCGATGCATAGATGGCGACGGCGAGCGGGCCCGTGAACTCCAGGGCAACCGCAATACCCAGGGGGACGGTGCGCAGCGACATATAGAAGAGAAAGTTCATGCCGCCCAGCGCCATCCCGTAGACCACGACCGTGCGCAGGGACCTGGCCGTCAGCTTGGCGCGCCATGGGCGCAATAGAAGCAGCATGATCACGCTGGCGAAGATCAGGCGCAGGGTGGTGGTTCCTTGCGCACCAATAATCGGGAACATGCTTTTGGCCAGCGAAGCGCCGGACTGGATGGATGCCATCGCGATCAACAGCAGGCCAACGGGGAAGAGTGTGCAGGCCAGGCTGCGGGGTGGGGTGGTCATTGAAGGTGTTGTCCGAAGTCATATATAGAAGGGCAGAGGGGTTATGATGCTTAACTGCCGCGAACTGCGCAATATATTGCTCAGTTGAGCAAGTGCTGAGGGGTTTCAAACGCAATTGATAGAAAGTTCATATTATTGATTGACGTAGAATTTTATCTGTCTATAATTCGCCCCACTTCCGGCGCAGTCGAAACGGAAAACTCCTTGGTAAACAATGAGTTAAGCAAGTTTTGACAGCGGGTCGCTTCAGTTCATCGAAGCCAGAAGGAAGTTGAAAAAGAGGTGTTGACAGCAGCGTGTAACGCTGTAGAATTCGCCTCCCGCTTACGAGAGA